>NZ_JAAALM010000150.1 GCF_009906395.1 Kineococcus indalonis | reverse complement strand
ACCACGGACCCCGCCGCCCACCCCGAGGCCGCCACCGGTTTCCACCTCGCCGGCCTCACCAAGCGGTTCACCCTCGGGCGCAGGAGCGTGCTCGCCCTCGACGAAACCTCCCTGGGGACCCGCAAGAACGCCTTCCTGTCGCTGCTGGGGCCCTCCGGCTGCGGGAAGTCCACGATCCTGCGCATCCTCGCCGGCCTGGAGACGCCCAGCGGCGGCACCGCCCTCGTCAACGGCATGACCACCAGGGAGCTGCAGCGCGCCCACGAGCTGGGCATCGCCTTCCAGGACTCCGCCCTGCTGCCCTGGCGCAGCGTCGCCGCCAACATCCGCCTGCCGCTGGAGGTCGCCGGCGTCAAGCCCGAGCCGGGCCTGGTCGACGACCTCATCGGCCTGGTGGGGCTGCGCGGGTTCGAGGGCGCCAAGCCCGCGCAGCTGTCCGGCGGCATGCGCCAGCGCGTGTCCATCGCCCGCTGCCTGGTGGTGCAGCCCAGCGTCATGCTCCTGGACGAGCCGTTCGGCGCCCTGGACGACATGACCCGCCAGCGCCTGAACGTGGAGCTGCTGCGGATCTGGACGGAGAAGCCGGCCACCACGCTCATGGTCACCCACGGCATCTCCGAGGCGGTGTTCCTCTCCGACGTCGTGGCGGTGATGAGCCAGCGCCCCGGGCGCGTGGTGGAGGTCGTCGAGATCGACCTGCCGCGCCCGCGCACCCCGCAGATGATGCGCACCCCGGAGTTCCACGCCTACCACGACCGCCTCTCGGAGACCCTCTTCGGCGGCGGGGTGCCCGCGCGCGCCGAGCGGGAGCCGGCCTGATGGCGGCGGAGGTCCCCGTCCCGCGCGCGCCCGTGGACGCCGGCGCCGCGCGCGGGCGCCGCCGACCGCCGCGCTGGTCCGGCGCCGTCGCCGGCGCGGGGGTGGTGCTCGCGGTGTGGACCCTGCTGGCCCTCACCGTCTTCGCCCCCGTGGGCAACGTGCCGACCCCGTGGGCGGTGGTCGGCCAGCTCCTGCACGACGGCCCCGGGCTGTACTGGGGCAACGCCTCGGTCACCACGTGGTCGGCGCTGCAGGGCTACGCCTGGGGCAACCTGGCCGCGATCGCCCTGGCGGTGCTCGTGCTGCTCGTGCCGCCCCTGGAGGGCGCGGCCACCCAGCTCGCGGTGCTCACGTACTGCGTCCCGCTGACCGCCATCGGGCCCGTCGTCCTCATCGTCTCCCCGCCGGGGGCGCGCACCACCTCGGTGTTCCTGGCGGCGCTGTCGGTGGTGTTCACCTCCGTCGTCGGCTGCCTGCTGGGGCTGCACGCGGCCGACCGCGCCGCGCTGGACGTCGTGCGCGCCTACGGCGGATCGCGCTGGACGGCGTTGGTGAAGGTGCGGCTGACCGCCGCGCTGCCCGACGTCTTCGCCGCGCTCAAGCTCGCCGCGCCGGCCGCGTTCCTCGGCGCGGTGCTGGGGGAGTACTTCGGCGGCGTCGACTCCGGCCTCGGCGTGCTCATCACCGCCGCGCAGACGAACCTGCGCTACGCGCAGCTGTGGGCGCTGGCCCTGCTCTCCGGCGCGATCGCCGGCGCCGGCTACCTGCTCGTCGGGCTCGTGGCGAGGCTGGTGACGCCGTGGTCGTCCACCGGCGAGCGCGAAGGGGGGACCTCCTGATGGCGAGCACCGCACCGCGCAGCACCGCACCGCGCAGCACCGCACCGGCGGGCACCGCACCGCGCACCGACCCCGGGAGCGGACCCGGGCGGCCCCGCGGCGGCGCCTCGGTGGCCGCCTCCGTGCTCGAGCGGGTCGGGGTGCTGCTGCTGACGCTGGCCGTCTCCACCGCCGTGCTCGTGGCGGCCTGGTACCTGCTGCTCGGGGTGCTGGACGTCGACCCGTTCGTCGGCAAGCGGCCGCTGGACGTGTACGAGCACCTCGTGCGCGACGAGGACGCCGCCGCGCACCGCGCGGAGGTGCTCACCCTGCTGGGGGTGACGCTGCGCGACTCCGTCACCGGCTTCACCGCCGGTCTGCTCGGTGCGCTCGTCGTGGCCTCGCTGTTCACGCTGGTGCGGCCGCTGGAGTCGGCGTTCATGCCGCTGGCGATGCTGCTGCGCTCGGTGCCGCTGGTGGCGATGGCCCCGCTCATCGGCACCGTCTTCGACAGCGCCCTGGCCCGCTCGGCCACCATCGGCGGCATCGTCGTGTTCTTCCCCGTGCTGGTGAACACCTCCCTCGGGCTGCGCTCGGCGTCCCCGCAGGCGGTGGACCTGGTGCGGGTGGGCGGCGGCAACCGGTGGACGGTGCTGCGCAAGGTCGCGATCCCCTCGGCGCTGCCGAACCTCATGGCCGCCGTGCGCATCTCCGTGCCCGGGGCGGTCATCGGCGGGATGCTCTACGAGTGGCTCTTCAGCGGCACCGGGCTGGGCGCGGAGATCTTCCGGGCCAACTCGCAGGTGCAGTACTCCAAGCTGTGGGCCATCGTCGTCGTCGTCACCTTCAGCACGATCGTGCTGTACGCGCTGGTCTCGGTCCTGGAGGCGCTGGTGCTCGCCCGCTGGGGCCCGGACGCCGGGCGCAGCTGAGCGGCGCCGCGCGCCGCGCCGCCCCCGCTCCCCGGGCCCCGGCCCGGGGAGCGGGGGAGCGTCAGGGCTCGATGTTCGCCATGACGTGCTTGACGCGCGTGTAGTCCTCCAGCCCGTACACCGACAGGTCCTTGCCGTACCCGGAGCTCTTGAACCCCCCGTGCGGCATCTCCGCCACCAGCGGGATGTGGGTGTTGATCCACACGCAGCCGAAGTCCAGGGCCGCCGAGGTCCGCATCGCGCGGCCGAAGTCCTTCGTCCACACGCTGGAGGCCAGCCCGTAGCGGGTGCCGTTGGCCCAGGCGACCGCCTGCTCCTCGTCGCCGAAGCGCTGCACCGTGATGACGGGGCCGAAGATCTCCTCCTGCACGGCCTCGTCGTCCTGGCGCAGCCCGGCCACGACCGTCGGCCGGTAGTAGAAGCCCCCGGCCAGCTCCCCGCCGGCGCGCGAGCCGCCGGCGAGCACCTCCGCGTGGTCGGGCAGGCGCTCGACGAACCCCGACACGTGCGCCAGCTGGCGGGCGCTGTTCACCGGTCCCAGGTCGGTGCCCTCCGCGTGCGGCAGGCCCACCGCGGTGCCGCGCGCCCGCTCGGCCAGCGCGGCCACGAGGTCGTCGTGCACGCGCGGGGCGGCCAGCACCCGGGTGGCCGCCGTGCAGTCCTGGCCGGCGTTGAAGTACCCCGCGGCGGCGATCGCCTCGGCCGCTGCCTCGACGTCGGCGTCGTCGAAGACCAGCACCGGCGCCTTGCCGCCCAGCTCCAGGTGCACGCGCTTGACGTCGCGGGCGGCGGAGCCGGCCACCTCCACCCCGGCGCGCACCGAGCCGGTGATGGCCACCAGCTGCGGCACGGGGTGCTCCACCAGGGCCCGGCCGGTGCCGCGGTCGCCGCACACCACGTTCAGCACGCCGGGGGGCAGCACCTCGCCGGCCACCTGCGCCAGCAGCACCGTGGAGGCCGGGGTGGTGTCCGAGGGCTTGAGGACGACCGTGTTCCCCGCCGCCAGCGCCGGGCCGATCTTCCACACGGCCATCATCAGCGGGTAGTTCCACGGGGTGACCTGCCCGACCACGCCGATCGGCTCGCGGCGCACGAAGGAGGTGTGCCCGGCCAGGTACTCCCCGGCCGCGCGCCCCTCCAGCACCCGCGCGGCGCCGGCGAAGAAGCGCAGCTGGTCCACCGCCGGGGGCAGCTCCTCGCTGCGCGTCAGCGCGACCGGCTTGCCGGTGTTCTCCACCTCGGTGGCGATGAACTCCTCGGCGCGCTCCTCCACCGCGTCGGCCAGGTCCAGCAGGAACTTCTGCCGCTCGGCCGGGGTGGTGCGCCGCCAGGAGCTGAAGGCGCGCGAGGCGGCCGCGTACGCGGCGTCCACGTCCTGCGCCGAGGACAGCGGAGCGGTGGCGTACACCCGCCCGGTGGCGGGGTCGACGACCTCGGTGGTCCGCCCGTCGGCGGCCGGCACGTCCCGGCCGCCGACGACGTTGCGCAGTTCCTTCACTCCGGGGCTCCTTCGGGGGTGCTCTCTCGGGCGGTCTCTCGGGCGGTCTCTCGGGCGGTCTCTCGGGCGGACTCTCGGGCGGACTCTCGGGTGCCGGCGGGCAGCGTAGCCACCGGCCGCGGGACGACGGCCGCGCCGGACGCGCCGGTCGTGGCGGCGGGCTCGCACCGCCCCCGCGGCAGCGTCTCGCCGCGGAAGAACCCCGGCCGGCGCAGCCGCTGCAGGAGCATGACGACCACGCCCAGCACCAGGACCCCGGTGCCCAGCAGGAACACCAGCCCGACGCCGAACAGCTGCGAACCGGAGCCGTACGCCGGGTCGGTGGAGTCCACCGCCGTCTGCACGAAGAACACCAGCAGCAGCGCCCCGCCCACGCCCGGCGCCAGGCCGGTGGTGAGGAACCCGCGCGCGTTCCCGCGCCAGGTGCCGCGGAAGTACCACACGCAGGCCAGCGCGGTCACGCCGTAGTAGAAGCACACCATCATGCCCAGCGCCGTGATGGTGTCCCACAGCACGTCCTCGGAGAGCACCCGCATCACCGCGTAGAAGGCGGCGGCGACGACGCCGGCGGCGACCGTGGCGTAGCCGGGGGACTGGAAGCGCGGGGTGATGCGGGCGAAGCGCGGCGACAGGGCGCCGTAGTGGCCCATCGCCAGCAGCGTGCGCGCCGGGGAGATGAAGGTGGACTGCAGGGAGGCGGCCGAGGAGGTCAGCACCGCCACCGACATCAGCACCGCCGCCGGGCCCATGACCGGGCCGGCCAGGGCGGCGAAGACGTTGTCCTGGATGTCCGGGTTGCCCAGCCCCAGCCCCTGCGCGCCGGTGCCGGCGTAGGTGAGCACCGCCAGCGCGATCGCCAGGTAGAGCACGACGATGACGGCGATGGTGGCCAGCGCCGCGCGCCCCGGGGTGGTGCGCGCCCCGCGCGTCTCCTCGTTCATCGTCAGGACCACGTCCCAGCCCCAGTAGACGAACACCGACAGCGAGACCCCGGCCGCGAACGCGGAGAACGAGCCGACGCCGGTGGGGTCGAACCACGCCGGGTCCACCGCCAGCGCCGCCGGGGCGCTGCCGTCGGCGACCCGCGTGAACGCGGCCACGCAGAACCAGACCAGGACCACGAGCTGCAGCGCCACCAGGACGTACTGCACGGCCTTGGTCGCCTCCAGGCCGCGGTAGGAGATCCAGCAGGCCAGCGCCGTGAACACCAGGCACGTCGCCACGTTGACGGGGGTGCTCGCGGCGAGGTCGGCGAGACCGGCGTCGCCGGTGAGCTGCGCGAGCAGCAGGTAGAAGAAGTCCACCGCGATGCCGGCGAGGTTGGACAGCACCAGCACCGTGGCCGCCAGCAGGCCCCAGCCGCCCATCCACCCCACCCACGGGCCGAACGCCCGCGAGCTCCACGTGAACGTCGTGCCCGAGTCCGGCATCGCGGTGTTCAGCGCCCGGTACCCCACGGCCACCAGCAGCATGGGCACGAACCCGACGAGGAAGATCGCCGGCAGGTGGTCGCCGACCGCCGAGGCCGTGGGGCCCAGCGCGCCGGAGAGGGTGTACGCGGGCGCGATGCACGAGACGCCGATGACGACGGAACCCAGCAGCCCGACCCGCCCGCCGCCCAGGCCCTTGCCCTCCCGGCCGGCCTCCAGCGCCGCGCTCACCGCTCGCCCCGGGGCACGACCGCCACGGGCACCGGCACGTGGCGCAGCATCCGCGCCGCCGTCGGGCCCAGGAACGTCTGCCTGCCGCGCGCGAGCCGGGAGGACCCCACGAGCAGCAGCCCGCCCGGCTCCCAGTCGATCGAGGCCACCGCTTCCGCCATCGTCCGCCCCTTCCCCAGTTCGACCGACACCAGGCCGTCCCCGAGCCGCAGCCGGGTCCGCTCCACCACTTCCCGCAACCGGTCCAGGGCGGGCTCCTCCGCCCCCGACCGCGCGTCGACCTCCAGCAGGCTCACCACGTGCAGCGGCAGCCCCGTGCGCTCGGCGGCCTCGGCGGCCTCCTCCAGCACCGCCGTCGCCCCGGGCCGGGTGCCCACGGCGGCGTACAGGTGCTCCAGGCGCCCGGGCGCCGCCGGGCCCGCGCCGTCCTGCGGGGCCAGCACCACCGGCACCGGCGAGGAGTGCAGCAGCGCGCGCGCCACCGGCCCGACGCCGAACGGGTTCGCCCCGCCGGTGGCGCCCACGACGACCGCCGCGGCGGCCAGCTCCTCCACCGCCTCCAGCAGCCCCTCGGGCACCGAGGCGGCGGTGCGCAGGTGCCCGCGCGCCGGAACGCCGGCCGGCAGCTGCGCCAGCGCCTCGTCCAGCCAGCGCCGGGCCTGCTCGGCCACCAGGCCGGTGACGTCGCCCACCGGCGGGTACGGCTGCCCGAACGGGTCGTCCGAGCGCACCACGAGCACCACGTCCAGCTCCGCGCCCAGCGAGGCGGCCAGCACCGCGCCCAGCCGCAGCGCGGCGGTCCCGCGCTCGCCGCCGTCGTGGGCGACCAGGTAGCGGCGGCTCACCCGCGGGCCGCGGCGTCGGCGCGCACGGCCTCGGCGGCGCGGGCCTCGCCCAGGGCGGCGAGGACGTCGCCGGCCGCGGCGCGGCCGCTGCGCAGCGCGCCGTCGACGTGCTGGTAGCCCTCCGCCGCCAGGTCCGAGCAGGCCCAGTGCACCGGCCCCACGGGGGCGCGCTGGTCGGCGCCGTAGCGCGAGAGCCCGCCGAGGTCGAAGCTGGCGGCGTAGGCGCCGCGCGTCCACTCCTCCGAGCCCCAGTCCGACTCGTAGTAGACGTCCGGTTCCAGGGCGCGCTCGCCCAGGTAGCCGGCGATGCACTCCAGCACCCGGCGGCGCCGCTCCCCGGCGGGCAGGGCGAACAGCTCGTCGGCGCGCTCGTCGGCGACGAAACCCACCAGCGTGCCGCGCTCGTCGCCGTGCAGGGTGTTGTCGTAGACCTCCTGCACCGGGCCGACCGTGCTGAAGCACGTGCCGGACAGCCCGTCCTCGCGCCAGAAGGGCGTGGGGTAGACCGCGTGCACCTTGATGACCAGGCCCATGGACAGGTGCTGGTGCATCTGGTGCTGGCGGCGCGGCAGCGGCGGGTCGAAGGTCAGGCGCGAGAACAGCGGCGGCGGCACGGCGACCACGACGCGCCGGGCGCGCACGGTGAGCCGGTCGGACTCCACCACGACGCCGTCGCCGGTGCCGTCCGCGGAGGTGCGCCGCACCGTGCGCACCGGGGTGGACAGGTGCACGCGCCCGTCCAGCTCGGCGGCCAGCGCCTCGGAGACCGACTGCATGCCGCCCACGACGCGCTTGTCGAGGATGAAGCACTCGTCGGTGAGGTTGCTGAAGGAGCCGGCCGAGGCGGCCATCAGCACGGCCTGCAGCGCGGAGAACGCGTGCGCGGGCTTGGTGAGCATCGCGCCGGCGATGAACATCCCGATGGTCGCGCAGGCCTCCTCGTCGGGGGACTGCCCGCGCAGCCAGTGGTGGAAGGAGACCGTGTCCAGCTCGCGGGCGCGCGGGTGCGCCCACGGCTCGCGCGCGCCGACCTCGGCGGCCAGCTCGTCCAGCAGCGCGGTCAGCCGCTCCATCTCCGCGGCGGTCTTCTGCTCCACGGGGAAGGCGCTGCCGCGGTAGCGGGTGCGGGTGCCGTCGGGGCCCACGTGGACCGAGTCGCCCTCGCGGTAGCGCGAGTACGTCTCCTTGCCGAGCTCGTCGAGCAGGGCCAGCAGCTCGGTCTGGTCGGGGGAGATCCACTGCCCGCCGATCTCCAGGGTCGCGCCCTCGACGACGTCGGTCCAGGTGCGCCCGCCCACGCGGTCGCGCGCCTCCAGCACGACCACGTCCACGCCGGCGCGGGCCAGGTGCCGCGCGGCGGACAGGCCGGCCGGGCCGGCGCCGACCACGACGACGTCGTGCTCGGCCTCCGGGACGGGGCGGGTGCTCGCGGGGACGGGTGCCATCTTCTCGCTCCGGGGT
>NZ_JAAALM010000014.1 GCF_009906395.1 Kineococcus indalonis | reverse complement strand
CCATGGGTCCGTCCGACCTGAACCCCACGATCCCCCGGCCGACCGCCGCGCCCGCCGCCGCGAACCCCGTCCGCCGCGTCGCCGCCGCCAGCCTCATCGGCACGACGATCGAGTTCTACGACTTCTACGTCTACGCGACGGCCGCCGCGATCGTCTTCCCCGAGCTGTTCTTCCCGTCCGACAACCCCACGGCCTCGCTGCTCGGCTCGCTGGCCTCCTTCGCGATCGCCTTCGTCGCCCGGCCCATCGGCTCGGTCGTCTTCGGCCACTTCGGCGACCGGATCGGGCGCAAGACCACCCTCGTGGCCGCCCTGCTCGTCATGGGCGTGTCCACCACGCTCATCGGCGTGCTGCCCACCCACGCCGTCGCCGGCAACCTCGCCACCGCGCTGCTGTGCCTGCTGCGCTTCGGCCAGGGCTTCGGCCTGGGCGGGGAGTGGGGCGGCGCCGCCCTGCTGGCCACCGAGAACGCCCCCGCGAACCGCCGCGCCCTCTACGGCATGTTCCCCCAGCTCGGCGCGCCCTTCGGCTTCATCATCGCCAACACCCTCTTCATCGCCCTGTCCTTCGGCATGAGCGACGAGGCCTTCGCCTCCTGGGGCTGGCGGGTGCCGTTCCTGCTGAGCGCCGTGCTCGTGGGCGTGGGCCTGTACGTGCGCCTGAGCCTGACCGAGACGCCCGTCTTCGCCAAGGCGCTGGCCGAGGACCGCACCGCCAGGGTGCCCGTCGCCGAGGTCTTCCGCCGCAGCTGGAAGGTCGTCGTGCTCGGCGCCCTGTCCGTGGTGCTGACCTACGTGCTCTTCTACCTGACCACCACCTGGTCGCTGAGCTACGGCACCAAGGGCCTGGGCTACGAGCGCCACACCTTCCTGCTCATGCTGTGCGGCGCCGTCGTCTTCATGGCGTTGGCCACCCCGCTGTCCGGGGTGCTCGCCGACCGCTACGGCCGCCGGCCCGTGCTCGCCACCGCCATGGTCGGCGGCGGCGTCGTGGGCCTGCTCACCGGCCCGATGCTGGGCTCGGGCAGCACCGCGCTGGTCATGCTGTGGCTGTGCGCCGGCCTGTTCTTCATGGGCCTGGTCTTCGGGCCCATCGGCGCCTACCTGCCCGAGCTGTTCCCCACCGCCGTGCGCTACACCGGCGCCTCGCTGGCGTTCAACTCCGGCAGCATCCTGGGCGCCTCCCTGGCCCCCTACACGGCCGTGAAGCTGCAGGCCGCGCACGGCGTCAGCTGGGTCGGGTACTACCTCGCCGCGGCCGCCGTCGTCAGCCTCCTGGCGCTGCTGGCGCTGCGCGAGACCCGCACCTCCAGCATCGACGGCTGAGCGCACCCGCCCGCCGCACCACCGGCCCGGTCCCCGTCACGGGGACCGGGCCGGTCCGCGTTACCCTGCGGTGGCCCCGCCACGACGGCGGCGGGGCGCGGCAGACGAGGGGGACCGTGGTGGCTGTCGGCTCGGGAGCCGCGTACCGGGCGCTGTACCGGACGCTCCTGACGAGGATCGACCCCGAGGTCGCCCACCACTGGGCGTTCAGCGCGATGCGCGCGGCGGCCAGGGTCCCCCCCGCCGTGCCCGTTCTGCGTCGCGCCTTCGTCGAGCACGACCCCCGCCTGCGCACCCGCGCCCTGGGCATGGACCTGCCCGGCCCGCTCGGCCTGGCCGCCGGCTTCGACAAGGACGGCGCCGGGGTGGAGGCCCTGGCCCACTTCGGGTTCTCCTTCGTCGAGGTGGGCACCGTCACCGCCCTGCCGCAGCCGGGCAACCCCAAGCCGCGCCTGCACCGCCTCGTCGACGACCGCGCCGTGGTCAACCGCATGGGCTTCAACAACTCCGGCGCCGAGGCCGTCGCGCGCCGGCTGCGCCAGCTGCGCGCGGTGCCCCCGCGCCACCCGGTCGCCGTGGGCGTCAACATCGGCAAGAGCAAGGTCGTCGCCGAGGAGGACGCCGCGGCCGACTACGCCACCTCCGCCCGGCTGCTGGCCCCCTACGCCGACTACCTCGTGGTCAACGTCAGCTCCCCGAACACCCCCGGCCTGCGCGCCCTGCAGGCGGTCGACAAGCTGCGCCCCGTGCTCGACGCCGTGCGCACCGCCGGCGACGCCGCCGCCCACCGGCACGTGCCGCTGCTGGTGAAGATCGCCCCCGACCTCGGCGACGACGACGTCGACGCCGTCGCCGACCTGGCCCTGGAGCTCGGCCTCGAGGGGGTCGTCGCCACCAACACCACCACCGGCCGCGAGGGCCTGCGCTCGCACCCCGACGCCGTCGCCGCCGCCGGCGGCGGCGGGCTGTCCGGCGCCCCGCTGCGCGAGCGCTCCGTGCAGGTGCTGCGCCAGCTCTCCGCCCGCGCCGGCGACCGGCTCACCCTGGTCAGCGTCGGCGGCGTGGAGACCGCCGACGACGTGCGCGAGCGCCTGGAGGCCGGCGCCTCCCTCGTGCAGGCCTACACCGCGTTCATCTACGAGGGCCCCGGCTGGGCCCGGCGGGTGCTCACCGACCTGGCCGCCTCCCGCTCGCGCCGCGAGAGCGACAGGAGCGCCCCCGGGCACCGCTGACCCGTCAGGGACCGGGCACCGCCGGCCGCCCCCCTCGAGTTGTGGCCCGGCCCGTCAGCGGCGACGGTCGGGGGAGTTGCCCGTGCGCGAGCCCGTTCGCGCTCCCCCCAGGCGAGGAGCCCCATGACCGACGTCGCTCAGCGCCGCCCCGGCGGCGCCGACGGACCCGAGCCCTCCGGCCGCGGGGCGCCCGGCCCCGACCCCGCCCGCTGGCGCGCCCTCGGCGTGTGCCTGGCCGTGGGGTTCATGACCCTGCTGGACGTCTCCATCGTCAACGTGGCGCTGCCGTCCATCGAGTCCTCGCTGGGTGCCGGGCCCTCCCAGGTGCAGTGGATCGTCGCCGGCTACGCCCTGGCCTTCGGCCTGGTGCTCGTGCCCGCCGGCCGCTTCGGCGACCTGTACTCCCGGCGCACGATCTTCGTGGTCGGCCTGGCCGGGTTCGTCCTGACCAGCGCCGCCGCGGGCCTCGTGCAGTCCGCCACCGCGCTGGCGCTCGTGCGGCTGCTGCAGGGCGTGACCGCCGGGCTGGTCAACCCGCAGGTCCTCGCCTTCATCCAGCAGCTGTTCACCGGCGCCGAGCGCGGGCGCGCCTTCGCCGCCTTCGGCACCACCGTGGGGCTGTCCACCGCGATCGGCCCCCTGCTGGGCGGGGTGATCCTGCAGGTCTTCGGCGAGGACCACGGCTGGCGCGGGGTGTTCCTCATCAACGTGCCCATCGGCGTGGTCCTGCTGCCGCTGGCGTGGCGCTGGCTGCCCGCGCAGCGGCGCTCGCAGCAGCGCCGCCCCGGCTTCGACGTGCCCGGCCTGCTGCTGCTGGCCGCCGCCGTGCTGCTGCTCATGCTGCCGTTCGTGCTCACCAGCGCCTCCTCCGCGCGCTGGTGGCTGCTCGCCCCCGGCCTGGCGCTGCTCGTCGCGTTCGCCCTGTGGGAGCGGCGCCAGGACCGCCTGGACCGCAACCCCGTCATCGCCGTGAGCCTGGTGCGCACCCCGTCGTTCACCACGGGCGCGCTCATCGGCGTGGCCTACTTCGCCGGCTTCACCGGCATCTTCCTCGTCGTGACGCTCTACCTGCAGTCCGGGCTCGGCTTCTCCCCGCTCCAGGCCGGGCTGGTGCAGACGCCCTTCGCCCTGGCCTCGGCCGTGCTGGCCCAGGTCGGCGGCCGGCAGGTCGCCGGGCGCGGGCGCGCCGTCGTCGTCGTCGGCCTGGTCGTCGCCGCGCTCGGGCTGACCGCGGCCGACGTCGTCACCGCCGTGGTGCAGGGCACCGCCGGTGCCGTCGCCCTGGCCGCGTGCCTGGCCGTCACCGGCGTCGGCAGCGGCCTGGTCATCTCGCCCAACCAGACCCTCACCCTGGCCGACGTCCCGCGCGAGACCTCCGGCGTGGCCGGGGGGGCGCTGCAGACCGGTCAGCGCATCGGCTCGGCGATGGGCGTGGCCGCCGTCACGGCCGTCTTCTACTCGGTGCTGGCCGGCGCGGGCCTGAGCGGGCAGCGGCCCGCCGGGGCCGGCGGCGAGGTGCCCGAGCAGGTGCAGACCGCCTTCGGCGAGGCCCTCTCGGGCGGGTTGCGGGTCTCGCTGGGGCTCGTCGTGGCCGCGCTGCTGCTGGCCCTGCTCGACCTGCGCCGGCGCCGCTCCTCCTGAGGGGCCCGGCCGCGGGCCGCGCCGCCGTCGGCTAGCGTCGCAGCGGTGAGGGCGACGCAGTGGACCTGGACCTTCGAGGACGCCGAGGGGCGCACCCTGGAGGACGGCGGCGAGGTGTTCCCGACGCAGTCGGACGCCGAGGTCTGGATCGGGGAGAGCTGGCGCGCCCTGCGCGAGCGCGGCGCGGAGTCCGCCCACCTCTTCGCCGACGGCGCGCGCGTCTACGGCCCGCTCAGCCTGCGCCCCGCCGACTGAGCGGGGCGCGGGCTGAGCGGGCCGTCGGCTGAGCGGGCCGCGGGCGGCGCCGGTGCCGCCCGCGGCCCGGCGCGTCAGGAGGGGCGGCCGGCCGGCGCGTTGCGCGCCGTCATGCCCGGGTCGCGCTCGACGACGTCGCCGAGCACCTCGTCCACGCGCGCCATCAGCTCCGGCGGGATCACCACGCCGGCCGCCTTCACGTTCTCGGTGACCTGCTCCGGGCGCGAGGCGCCGATGATCGCGGTGGCCACGTTGTCGTTCTGCAGCACCCACGCCACCGCCAGCTGCGACATGGACAGGTCCAGCTCGGCCGCCACGCCGCGCAGCTTCTGCACCCGCTCCAGCACCTCGTCGCGCATCCAGCGGCTGATCATCTGGCGGCCGCCCTTGTCGTCCGTGGCGCGGCTGCCCGCCGGCGGCTCGGCGCCGGGGCGGTACTTGCCGGTCAGCACGCCCTGGGCGATGGGCGACCACACCACCTGCGACACGCCCAGCTCGCGGCTGGCGGGCACGACCTCGCCCTCGATGACGCGCCACAGCGCGGAGTACTGCGGCTGGTTGGAGACCAGCTGGAAGCCCAGCTGGCGCGCCAGGGCGTGCCCGGCGCGGATCTGCTCCGCCGTCCACTCGCTGACGCCGACGTACAGGGCCTTGCCGGAGCGCACGACGTCGGCGAACGCCTGCATCGTCTCCTCCAGCGGCGTGGCCGTGTCGTAGCGGTGCGCCTGGTAGACGTCGACGTGGTCGGTGCCCAGCCGCCGCAGCGAGCCCTCGATCGACTCCGCGACGTGCTTGCGCGACAGGCCGGAGTCGTTGGGGCCCTTGGGACCGGTGGGGAAGTAGACCTTCGTCATGATCTCGAGGCTCTCGCGGCGCTCGCCCTTCAGCGCCTGCCCGAGGACCGTCTCGGCGGCCGTGTTGGCGTAGACGTCGGCGGTGTCGAACGTCGTGATCCCGGCGTCCAGGGCGGCGCGCACGCAGGCGATCGCGGCGTCGTTCTCGACCTGCGAGCCGTGGGTGAGCCAGTTGCCGTAGGTGATCTCCGAGATCTTGAGACCGCTGCGACCGAGGTGTCGGAACTCCATGGGCGCGACGGTAGGGCCTCGGGCCCGGCGCCGCCCGGTGTCCGGGCCGGTGCGTCGGGCCCGCGCCGGGCGCCGGCTCGCCTCAGCGCGGCTGCGCGCCCCGCTCCACCATGGGCACCGGGCGGCGCATGCGGCGGATCTGCAGCGCGCGGGTCACCCCGTAGGACACCAGGCCGCGCTCGGGCTCCTCGAAGCGCGCGGCCAGGGCGCGCTTGACGCGCCGGCCCAGCAGCACGCTGTCCACGACGACGAGCGCGAGCATGCCGTAGATGAGGACGGTGGTGCCCAGCAGCAGCGCCGCCGAGCCGATCGGCTGGGCGAGCATGGACAGCACCAGGGAGGCGCCGGCGATGATGAGGAAGTACTCGCCCACGTTGCGCCGGGCGTCCACGACGTCGCGCACGAAGCGGCGCTGCGGGCCGCGGTCGCGCGCCGGCAGGTAGCGCTCGTCGCCGGTGACCAGCGCCTGCTGCACCTTCAGCCGCTCCTGGCGCTGCGCCTCGCGCGCCGCCTTCGCGGCGGCCTTGCGGTCCGCGGGCACCAGGGGGCGGGCGTTGCGGGCCTGCGCCTCGCTGCGCCGCGGCGTGGGGCGGCCCTTGCCGCCGGGCTTCGTCAGCTCGAGGGCGGCGGTGGCGGGGGCCTCGGCGGCCTGCTTCTCCTTCGAGCGTCCGAACACGCCGCCAGGGTACGGCAGCCGGGACCGCCCCGGCGCCGCCCTCGCCGCGCGCGGTAGCGTCCCGGGGCGTGAGCCAGGACACCACGACCCTGCCCGCTCCGGGCCCGGAGCGCACCGCGGCGCTGCGCGCCGCCTGCGCCGCCGGCGCCGCCGCGGCCCGCGCCGACCTCGAGGCGCTGGTGCGCGTGCCCAGCGTCTCCGCACCCGCCTTCGACCAGGCGCACGTCGCCGCCAGCGCCGAGGCCGTCGCCGCGCTGCTGCGCGCCGCGGGGCTGCCGCAGGTGGAGGTGCGCACGGCCGAGGCGCTCGTGGACGGCGCCGCGCGGCGCAGCGCCCCGGCGGTCGTCGCCCGCCGCCCCGCGCCCGCCGGCCGGCCCACCGTGCTGCTCTACGCCCACCACGACGTGCAGCCCCCGGGGCCGCCGGAGCAGTGGACCAGCCCCGCCTTCGAGCCCACCGAGCGCGACGGGCGCCTGTACGGGCGCGGCACCGCCGACGACAAGGCCGGCGTCGTGGTGCACCTCAACGCCCTGCGCACCCTGCTGCCGCTGTGGGGGCCCGACGACGGCGTCGGCGTGACCGTCTTCGTCGAGGGGGAGGAGGAGGTCGGCTCGCCGGCCTTCGGCGCCTTCCTCGCCCAGCACCGCGCCGACCTGGCCGCCGACGTCATCGTCGTGGCCGACTCCGCCAACTGGCGGGTGGGCGTGCCCGCGATCACCACGACGCTGCGGGGCCTGGTGGACTGCCGGGTCACCGTCTCGGTGCTCAGCCACCCGGTGCACTCCGGCGTCAACGGCGGTCCCGTGCTCGACGCCCTGACGTGCCTGGCGCGCCTGGTGGCCACCCTGCACGACGAGGCCGGCGACGTGGCCGTCAAGGGCCTCCTGGCCGGCTCCGCGGGCGGGGTGGGCCTCACCGAGGAGCAGTACCGCGCCGACGCCGGCGTCCTGGACGGCGTGCGCCTGGCCGGCACCGGCTCGGTGGCCGACCGGCTGTGGGCCAAGCCGGCCCTGTCGGTCGTCGGCGTCGACGCCACCCCCGTGGACACCGCCAGCAACACCCTGGTGCCCTCCGCGCGCGCCAAGCTCAGCCTGCGCCTGGCGCCGGGGCAGGACCCCCGCGCGGCGATGACCGCGCTGCGCCGCCACCTGCTCGCCCACGCCCCCTTCGGCGCGCGCGTGGAGGTGGAGGAGGGGGAGTCCGGCAGCTCCTTCTCCGCCGACACCTCCTCCCCGGCGCACGAGGTGGCCCGCGCCGCCTTCGAGGAGGCCTACGGCGCGCCGGTCGTGGAGATGGGCATGGGCGGGTCCATCCCCTTCATCGCCGACCTCGTCGCCGAGCACCCCGGCGCCTCGATCCTGGTCACGGGCGTGGAGGACCCCGACTCGCGCGCCCACGGCCCCGACGAGTCGCTGCACCTGGCGGACTTCGAGCGCGCCTGCCTGGGCGAGGTGCTGCTGCTGGACGGCCTGGCCGGCGTGCCGGCCCCGGTGACCGGCGCCGCGGGAGCGGCGGCGCGGCCGTAACCTGGAGCCGGGAACAACCGCGCCGCCCCGGCGGTTGGCCCGGACAGCGTCCCCAGTCGACGAGTGGAACCGGAGACCCGCCTCATGACCACGACGACCGCCGCAGAAGAGCAGACCCGCGCCCACGGCGTGGAGCTCACCGACGTCGCCGCCACCAAGGTCCGCACCCTGCTGGAGCAGGAGGGCCGCGACGACCTGCGCCTGCGCATCGCCGTGCAGCCCGGCGGCTGCTCGGGCCTGATCTACCAGCTGTACTTCGACGAGCGCGAGCTGGACGGGGACGCCGTGCGCGACTTCGACGGCGTGGGCGTCGTCGTCGACAAGATGAGCGCCCCGTACCTGGACGGCGCCACCATCGACTTCGCCGACACGATCGAGAAGCAGGGCTTCACGATCGACAACCCCAACGCGGGCAGCAGCTGCGCCTGCGGCGACTCGTTCTCCTGACGGGTCCGCGCACCCCGACGGCCCCCGCGCTCCGCTGACCGCCAGGGACGTCCCGACGGCCCCCGCGCCCCCCGGTGCGGGGGCCGCTCGCGTGTGGGCGGCGCCGCTGCCGTCCGCGCCCGCCGGGCCCCCGCGCCGCCACCCCGGCCGCGCGCGCTTCGCCTTCGAGCGCCTCGCCCCGCGGCGGGGGGAGGACCTGGTGGCCGCCGGCGGGGACCTGTCCCCGGCGACCCTGCTGGCCGCCTACGCGCGCGGGCTGTTCCCCATGGGGCTGGGCGGCGGCGGGCGCGGGCCGCTGGGCTGGTGGTCCCCGGACCCGCGCGGGGTGCTGCTGCCCGAGCGGGTGCACGTCTCGCGCTCGCTGCGCCGCGCGCTGCGCGGCTTCGAGGTGCGCGTGGACACCGCCTTCGACGACGTCGTGGCCGGCTGCGCCGACCCCTCCCGGCCCGGGGCGTGGATCACCGGCGAGGTCGCGGCCGCCTACGGGGAGCTGCACCGCCTGGGGTGGGCCCACTCCGTGGAGGTGTGGTCCGGCGGCGAGCTGGCGGGGGGCCTGTACGGCGTGGCGCTGGGCGGGCTGTTCGCCGCGGAGTCCAAGTTCCACCGCGAGCGCGACGCCTCCAAGGCGGCCGTGGTGGCGCTGGCCGACCTGCTGCTGGCCGACGGCGCGCGGGGCCGGCTGGTGGACGTGCAGTGGCGCACGGAGCACCTGGCCACCCTCGGGGTGGAGGAGGTCGACCGCCCCCGCTACCACCGCCTGCTGAGCGCGGCGCTGGCCCTGCCCGTGCCCGCCGTGTTCGCGGCGCGCCCCGACCCGCCCCACAGCTACGACGGGGGGTAGTCTCATCACCCGTAGGGACGCCCCTGCCCACGACCCTCACACCGCGGGCACCGGACGTCCCCGTCTCTGCACGAACCGTGGGAAGGCCGACGTTGGGCACGCGAGACTCGGACGCGACGCGTCGTCGCCGTCCCCCCAAGGCGCTGGGCGCCGGCGTCCTCGCCGGGGCGACGGCGTTGCTGCTGACGGGCTGCTCCGCCGCCGACTGGCCGGACGCGAGCGCGAGCAACTTCTTCCTGCCGGACGACAGCATCGGCGCCACGAACCAGACCGAGCGCATCTCCGAGCTCTGGGACGGCTCGTGGATCGCCGCGCTGGCCGTGGGCCTGCTCGTCTGGGGGCTGACGGTGTGGGTCGTGGTGGCGTACCGCCGCCGCAAGGGCGACCCCGAGCTGCCGGCGCAGACGCGCTACAACATGCCGATCGAGATCCTCTACACCATCGTCCCCGTGATGATGGTCGGGGTCCTCTTCTACTACACGGCCCGTGACCAGGAAGCGATCCTGAACACGACCGGCACGCCCGACGTCACCATCGACGTCGTGGGCAAGAAGTGGGGCTGGGACTTCAACTACCTGGACCAGTCCGGCCAGCCGATCGCCTACGAGGCCGGTCGCCAGGCGGACCTGACCGGCCAGCCCGGGGTGGAGGAGCAGCTGCCCACCCTGTACCTGCCGGTGGACCAGAACGTGCAGTTCAACCTCTACGCCCGCGACGTCAACCACTCGTTCTGGATCCCGGCCTTCCTGTTCAAGCAGGACATGATCCCGGGCAGCCCGAACCGCTTCCAGGTCACCCCCTCCAAGGAGGGCCTGTACAAGGGCAAGTGCGCCGAGCTCTGCGGCGACTACCACTCGGAGATGCTCTTCAACGTCCGCGTCGTGTCGCAGGCCGAGTACGAGCAGCACATCCGCGACCTCGAGGCCGAGGGGCAGACGGGCGGCATGCCGACCGGTCTGGCCGGGGCGCTCGAGAGCGACCTCGGTGGCGGCGCCGACCCCGCCGGCGACGAGTCCAGCCAGGGGGAGAACAGCTGATGGCCACTGAGAGCTTCAACGCACCGGGCGTGGCGTCCCGGGTCACCACGCGCCAGCCCCTGGGGGCTGTGGTGCCCCGGCGCAGCGGGTCGGTCATCTCGGGCTGGCTGTCCAGCACCGACCACAAGGTGATCGGCAACCTCTACTTCATCACCGCCTTCCTGTGGTTCCTCATCGGCGGTGTCCTGGCCCTGCTCATCCGCGCCGAGCTCTTCGCGCCGGGCATGCAGGTCTTCAACACCAAGAACGAGTACAACCAGGCGTTCACGATGCACGGCACGATCATGCTGCTGCTCTTCGCGACGCCGCTGTTCTCCGCCTTCGCCAACGCGATCATGCCGCTGCAGATCGGCGCCCCCGACGTCGCCTTCCCGCGGCTAAACATGCTCTCGTACTGGCTGTTCCTCTTCGGCGGCCTGATCGCCGCGGCCGGCTTCCTGGTGCCCGGCGGCGCCGCGGCCTTCGGCTGGTTCGCCTACGCGCCGCTGTCGGACGTGGTCCACTCACCGGGCCTGGGCGGCAACCTGTGGGTGATGGGCCTGGCGCTGTCCGGCTTCGGCACCATCCTCGGCGCGGTCAACTTCATCACCACCATCCTGTGCATGCGCATGCCCGGCATGACCATGTTCCGGATGCCGATCTTCACCTGGAACACCCTGATCACCAGCGTGCTGATCCTCATGGCGTTCCCGGTGCTGGCCGCCGCGCTGCTGGCCCTGGCCGCCGACCGCGTCCTCAACGCCCACGTCTTCGAGGCCGCCAACGGCGGGCCGATCCTGTGGCAGCACCTCTTCTGGTTCTTCGGGCACCCCGAGGTGTACATCATCGCGCTGCCGTTCTTCGGCATCGTGACCGAGATCTTCCCGGTCTTCAGCCGCAAGCCGGTCTTCGGCTACAAGGGCCTGGTCTTCGCGACCATCTCCATCGCCGGCCTCTCGGTGACGGTGTGGGCGCACCACATGTACGTCACCGGCAAGGTGCTGCTGCCCTTCTTCGCCTTCATGACGATGCTGATCGCCGTGCCCACGGGCGTGAAGTTCTTCAACTGGCTGGGCACCATGTGGCGCGGGTCGCTGACCTTCGACACCCCGCTGCTGTGGAGCATCGGCTTCCTGGTGACCTTCCTCTTCGGCGGCCTGACCGGCGTGATCCTGGCCTCGCCCCCGCTGGACTTCCAGCTGTCGGACTCCTACTTCGTGGTGGCGCACTTCCACTACGTGGTCTTCGGCACCGTCGTCTTCGCGATGTTCGCCGGCTTCCACTTCTGGTGGCCGAAGTTCACCGGCAAGATGCTCCACGAGGGCTGGGGCAAGGTGCACTTCTGGATGCTGTTCGTCGGCTTCCACACCACCTTCCTCATCCAGCACTGGCTGGGCGCGGCCGGCATGCCGCGCCGCTACGCGGACTACCTGCCCGGTGAGGGCTTCCAGAGCATGAACGAGATCTCCACGATCGGCTCGTTCCTGCTGGGCGCCTCCTTCCTGCCCTTCCTGTGGAACGTTTACCGCACCGCCCGCTACGGCGAGAAGGTCACCGTGGACGACCCGTGGGGCTACGGCATGTCCCTGGAGTGGGCGACCTCCTGCCCGCCGCCGCGGCACAACTTCACCTCGCTGCCGCGCGTGCGCTCGGAGCGCCCGGCGTTCGACCTGCACCACCCGGAGGCCATCGGCCGCGACACGCCGACCGACGGGCGCAGCAAGAACATCCTCGACCACGCCCTGGGCGAGGCCGACCTGTCCCACCGCGAAGAAGACCTGGGGAAGCGCTGACCGATGAAGCCCGAGACCTGGCTGTTCTCCGGCGGGATCCTCTTCTTCCTGCCCGTCGCCTTCGTGTACGGCCTGCTCACCCAGTGGGACGAGTGGGTCGGGTTCATCGCCCTGCTGCTCACCGGCGGGCTGGCGGTGCTCATCGGCACCTACCTGTTCATCACGGCCCGGCGCATCGACTCCCGGCCCGAGGACGACCTGCGTGCCGACATCACCGAGGGTGCGGGGGAGCAGGGCTTCTTCCCGCCCTTCAGCTGGTGGCCGCTGTACCTGGCCGGCGCCGGTGCGATCGCCTTCGCCGGTGTGGCCGTGGGCTGGTGGCTGTGGATCATCGGCATGGCCTTCACCGTGCCGATCATCGTGGGCTGGGTGTTCGAGCACTACGCGGGTGAGCACGCCCACTGAGCGACGCCCGCTGAGCGACGCCTCCACGAAGGGCCCCGCACCCACCGGGTGCGGGGCCCTTCGTCGTCCCGCGCCGCCCGACCCCCCCGCAGCCACCCCTCCGGGCAGTGGCGCGGATCACCACCCGCGGCGTGCAACGCGCCGGGTCTGCGCGACGTCACTCCCGCAGGAGCGCCGGGGTGAGACGATGACCGGCGGGGGAAGACGATCGGGCCGCTCGCGCGGCCCTGGGGGGAAGCCGCAGTGAGCACGTCGCACCACCGCGCCCGTGTCTGGGTGCCCGCAGCACTCGCGCTGGCCACGACCACGGCGCTGACGGCCTGCGGGCCCGCCGGCACCGCCGACAGCGGGGCCCGGGGGAGCAGCCGGGCCTCCGCGACCGCCTCCACGGCGCCCGTCGCGTTCACCGTGACCCCCGCCGAGGCCAGTGCCGACGTCCGGCTCGACGCCCCCGTCACGGTCGCCGTCAGCGGCGGCCGCCTCGGCGAGGTCACCGTCAGCGCCCCCGACGGCACGACCGTGCCCGGGGGCGTCGACGCCGCCACCGGCACCTGGACCAGCACGGGCCCGCTGGCCGCCGGCACCCGCTACGCCGTGCACGCCGTCGCCACCGACGGCGGGGGCCGAGCGGTGGTCCACGACAGCGCCCTGACCACGCTGACGCCCGCGGTGACGGCCTTCCCGGCCGTCTCCCCGCTCAGCGGCTCCACCGTGGGCGTGGGCATGCCGATCGTGGTGACCCTGGACGAGCCGGTCGCCGACGACCGCCGCGCCGCCGTCGAGCAGAACCTGCGCGTCACCACCCGGCCGAGCGCCGTGGAGGGCGCCTGGAGCTGGCAGTCGGACACCGAGGTCGAGTTCCGCCCCCGGGAGTACTGGCCGGCGCAGACCGCTGTGCACCTCGACCTCGACCTCGGTGGGGTCGAGGTCTCGCCCGGCGTGTGGGGCAAGACCCGCGACATCGACTTCACCGTGGGCAGCGCCGTGGTGAGCACCGTCGACGTCGCCGCCCACACCCTGACCGTCACCCGTGACGGGCAGGTGCTGCGCACCATCCCCGTCACGCTGGGCCAGTCCGGGGCGGGCGGGCGGTACGTCACCCGCAGCGGCACCAAGGTCATCATGAGCCTGGAGGAGTCCCGGCAGATGGACGCCGAGACCACCGGCGTCAGCAAGGACGACCCGGACTACTACAACGTCGCTGTGAAGTACGCGATGCGCGTGACGAACTCCGGGGAGTTCCTGCACGCCGCTCCGTGGTCGGTCGGCTCCCAGGGCCGGGCCAACGTCAGCCACGGCTGCACGGGCATGAGCACCGAGGACGCGCGCTGGATGTTCGAGCACTCCAAGGTCGGTGACGTCGTCACCTACGTGGGCAGCGAGCGCGCCCTGGAGGACGGCAACGGCTTCACCGCCTGGAACACCGACTGGGACGAGTGGAAGGCCGGCTCGGCCCTGGCCTGAAGGCCCGGCACGAACGAGCGGCAGGAACGACCGGCGCGAGGCGTCAGCGGGCCCGGTGGGGAAGACCCACCGGGCCCGCTCGCGTCGGGGGGCCGGGGCCGCGTGGCCCGAGGAGGGTCGGTCGCGGTCCAGGAAGGCGAGCGCGGTCGCGGCGAACAGCGGGGAGGAGGCGAGGTCGTAGTGCGTCAGGCCGGGCAGGATGGCGAGGGCGTGGCCACCTGCGGGGCGCCCCTCACCGCCCCAGCCGCCGTCGCGCCGGCCGCCGCCGAGCAGCCCGAACACCTCGACGAAGTGGCTGGGCGGGGCATGTCCGCGTCGGCAGCCACGACCAGCGTCGGCACGGCGAGCCGGCGGACGTCCTCGGTGACGTCGAAGTCCTGTGCCAGCGCCGCGGTGGACGGTGACCGACGCGGCGACCAGGCGGCGCACCCTGGTGGGGTGCCGGATCGCCACCTGCAGCGCCACCGTGCCGCCCAGGGAGTACCCGGCCACGTCCGCCTCGCCCAGGCCGAGGTGGTCGATGAGCGCGGCGACGTCGTCGGCCATGAGCCGCACGTCCAGGGGCCGGTCGACGTCCGCGGTGCGGCCGTGTCCCTGCAGGTCCACCAGGACCCCCTGGTGGTCCGCGGTGAACGCGGGCAGCAGCGGGGCGAACACCTCCCCGGACGCCAGCCCGCCGTGCAGCAGGACCAGTGGGCGCCCGCTGCCGTGCGTCTCGAAGTACAGGTGGACGCCGTTGACGTCGGCGTGTGGACCGGCGTCGCGCCGCGGACTCACCGCAGAGCTCGCCCCCGCCACCGCGCCGCGGGTGCGGAGCCCCCGGCCGGGCACGACGAAGGCCCCGGGCAGGTGCCCGGGGCCTTCGTCGTGCGGTGTCGCAGCCGGTGCGGCGTCAGCCGCGGGAGGTCTGCGCCGTGGAGATCGAGGGGCTCTGCTGCTGCTCCTCGATGGAGGCGTGCTCCTGGCTGCCGATCTCCGTGTGGTGCTCGTGGTGCGCTTCCGCCAGCTCGGCGGGCGTCACCGGCTCCACCCGGTCCTCGAAGAAGAACTTCGACAGGCGGCGCTGGACCTTGCCGTACAGGCTGTCCGGGTTGCCGGCGTCGACGCGGTCCTCGATCTCCATCGGGCGGTGCACGTCGTGCTGCACCAGGACCCAGCGCTCCGTGTCGGTCAGGGGGGCGTGGACCTCGATGAACTCACCGTGCGGCAGGCGCACGATGCGGCCCGTCTCGCGGCCGTGCAGGGCCTTCTCGCGGTCCTTGCGCTGCAGCCCGAGGCAGATGCGCTTGGTGATGACGAAGGCCAGGGCCGGCAGGACGAACACCGCCACGCGCAGGCTGCGGGTGATGTCGTTGATCGACAGACCCATCATGTGGGCGATGATGTCGTTGCCGCCGGAGATGAACAGCAGCACGTAGAACGTCAGCGCCATCACACCCAGACCCGTGCGGGTCGGGGCGTTGCGCGGGCGGTCGAGCAGGTGGTGCTCGCGGCGGTCGCCGGTCGCGGCCTGCTCGATCCACGGGTACAGGGACCCGGCCACCACCACGAACAGGATCAGCGCGGTGGTGGGGATGAAGATGTTCATCGAGAACGTGAAGCCGAACAGGGTGAACTCGAACCAGCCCGGCGTCAGGCGCACCGCGCCGTCCAGCCAGCCCATGTACCAGTCGGGCTGCGAGCCCGCCGTCACCGGCGAGGGGTCGTAGGCGCCGTAGGCCCAGATCGGGTTGATCGAGAACAGGCCCGCGATGAGGGCGATGACGCCGAAGACGATGAAGAAGAAGCCGCCGGCCTTCGCCATGTACACCGGGAAGAGCGGGAAGCCGACGACGTTGTCCTCGGTCCGGCCCGGGCCGGGGTACTGGGTGTGCTTGTGGATCACGACCAGCGCCAGGTGCACCACGATCAGCCCCAGCATCACCGCCGGCAGCAGCAGGATGTGGATCGTGAAGAAGCGCGGGATGAAGTCCTCGCCGGGGAAGGCCCCGCCGAAGAGGAAGTAGCTGATGTAGCTGCCGACCACGGGCACCGCCAGGATGATCGCCTGGGCGATGCGGATGCCGGTGCCGGAGAGCAGGTCGTCGGGCAGCGAGTAGCCGGTGAAGCCCTCGAAGACCGCCAGCAGCGCCAGGACCAGGCCGATGACCCAGTTGATCTCGCGGGGCTTGCGGAACGCGCCCGTGAAGAACACGCGGATCATGTGGACGATCGTGGCCGCCACGAAGATCAGCGCGGCCCAGTGGTGGACCTGGCGGATCAGCAGGCCGCCGCGCACGTCGAAGGAGATGCGCAGGGAGGAGGCGTACGCCTCGGACACGTGCTGGCCGGCCAGCGGCGCGTACATGCCCGTGTAGGTCGTCTCCGCCGCGCTGGGCTCGTAGAAGAACGTCAGGAACGTCCCCGTGAGCAGCAGGATGACGAAGCTGTAGAGGGTGATCTCACCCAGCATGAACGACCAGTGGTCGGGGAAGATCTTCCGAGCGAAGCCGTTGACGACCTTGCTCGCGCCGACGGTGTCGTCGGCGAAGTTGCCGACACCGCCGGCGACCTTGTCGATGGTGCTCATCCGCGCTCCCAGAAGCTGGGGCCCACGGCTTCGTGGAAGCCGCTGCTCGCCACGAGGTAACCCTCGTCATCCACCCGGATGGGCAGCTGGGGGAGGGCTCGCTTGGCGGGGCCGAAGATCACCTTGCAGTCCTGCGTCAGGTCGAACGTCGACTGGTGGCAGGGGCACAGCAGGTGGTGGGTCTGCTGTTCGTAGAGGGCCACGGGGCAGCCCATGTGCGTGCAGATCTTGGAGTAGGCGACGGTGCCGTCCACGCCCCACTCCGCCTGCTTCTCGGTCAGCTGGCTCTCGTCGAGCCGCATGATGAGGACCGCGGCCTCGGCCTTCTCGTTGAGGACGTGCTCCGCCTCCTCGATGCCCTCGGGCATGACGTGCACGACCGAGCCGAGCTGGACGTCGGCCGCGCGGATGCGCCCGCCCTCGGGGTCCTTGATGAGGTACGTGCCCTCGCGCCACATGGTGGTGGAGAGGTCGTTGCCCGGCAGGGGGCCGGTGTCGCGGAAGAAGAAGACCGCCGGCAGCGGGAAGAGGGCCAGGGCCCCGATGAGGGTGTTGCGGATCAGGGGGCGGCGGCCCAGGCCCGCCTCGGCGGCGCCCTCCTTGAGGATGGCCACCGCCTCCTCGCGCTCGGCGGTGGTGCCGCGCTGGCGGTGGCGGTAGTCGATGCGCTCGTCGTCGGGCATGAGGGTCTTCGCCCAGTGCACCGCGCCGACGCCCAGGGCGAAGAGCGAGAGGAACATGCACAGGCCGATGGCCTTCGTCGACGCGCTGATGCGGTCGAAGCTGCCGTCGTACTTGATGCCGATGATCGACACGATGATGCCGATCGAGCCCAGGATCGACAGGATCAGCAGGATCGCCACCTGCCGCTCCGCCCGCTTGGCGGCCTGGGGGTCGACGTCGCCCAGGCGGTGCTTGTGCGGGGGAAGACCCGGGTTCTCGAAGCGCTCGGGCACCGCGCCCGCGGGCTTCGCCAGGGCCGTGGACCCCGTGCCGTGCGCCTCGCCGGCGCGCTCGATCTCGCTCATGCTCCCTGCCCGTCCGTGCGGGGCTGCGCCCCGTGCTCGATGTCGCTCATGCTCCCCACCCGCTGCCCGCGGGCCCCGGCGCGCCTCACGAGGACTTCATCCCCAGCCACACCGAGCAGCCGATGAGCAGGCCGATGCCCGCGATCCAGGCGAACAGGCCCTCGCTCACCGGGCCGACCGAGCCCAGGGTCAGCCCGCCCGGGTCCGGGCGCTTCTCCTCCTGGGTCAGCCACGCGATGATCGCGGTCTTGTCCTCGGGGCTGATGGTGTTGTTGTTGAAGACCGGCATGGACTGCGGGCCGGTCACCATCGCCTCGTAGATGTGCTTGCCGGACACGCCGGTCAGGTCCGGGGCGTACTTGCCGGCGGTCAGGGCGCCGCCCTTGCCGGCGAAGTTGTGGCACATGGCGCAGTTGGTGCGGAAGATCGAGGCGCCGCGGGCCAGCTGCTCGTCGCTGACGCCGGAGACGTCCAGCTCCTCGTCGGTCGGCACGGCCGGCCCCGGGGCCAGGGAGGCGATGTAGGCGCCCATCTGGTCGATCTGCTGCTGCGAGAAGCGGATCTTGCTGACCTCCGGCGCCTGCGCGGCGGACTGGGCCAGCGGCATGCGCCCGGTGCCGACCTGGAAGTCGACGGAGGCGGCCCCGACGCCGATGAGGGACGGGCCGGCGCCGCTGCCGTCGACCACGTTGCCGCCCTGGGCGTCCAGCCCGTGGCAGGTGGCGCAGTTGGCGAGGAACAGCTTCTTGCCGGCCTCGATGTCGTCGGCGGACGCCGTCGTCGTGGAGGCCTCCGCCGAGCGCGGTGCCAGCGCGGCGTACAGGCCGCCGACGAGGAGGAGCGCCAACGCGATCAGCACGACGACGGCCAGCGGGTGGCGCCGTCGGGCGCTGAGTGCGGTGAGGGTCCTGGTCACGGTCGTGGTGCTCGCTTCCGTCGGTGCTTTCGCGTGCGGTGGGGGGTCGTCTGCTGGGTCACTGGAGGATGTAGATGACCGTGAACAGGCCGATCCACACCACGTCGACGAAGTGCCAGTAGTACGAGACGACGATCGCGCTCGTGGCCTCCTGGTGGCCGAAGCGCTTCGCGGCGAAGGACCGGCCGATCACCATGAGGAAGGCCACCAGCCCGCCCAGGACGTGGATGCCGTGGAAGCCGGTGGTCAGGATGAACACCGAGCCGTAGGCGTTGGACGCGATCGTCA
Organism: Kineococcus indalonis; assembly: GCF_009906395.1. Taxonomy (GTDB): domain Bacteria; phylum Actinomycetota; class Actinomycetes; order Actinomycetales; family Kineococcaceae; genus Kineococcus; species Kineococcus indalonis. The sequence goes on along the minus strand of NZ_JAAALM010000014.1, from coordinate 4,397 downwards.
GGCCCTCGACGGCCAGCTCCGCGTACTCGTAGACCTGCCCGGCGACGAAGATCCCGCCGAAGAGGTAGGTCAGGACGAACCACTCCTGCATGCCCCAGGTCCCGACCTGCCACAGCCGGCCGCGACGCCGCGGCTGGAAGCGCTCGGCGGCGAAGACGCCGAACTGGCACCAGAACGACGAGATCACCAGGATCGTCGTGTTCACGCTCGAGAAGGGCACGTTCAGCATCTCCGGCCCGGTCTCCCACAGGGGGGCGGCGACCGAGCGGATCGTGAAGTACATGGCGAACAGGCCGGCGAAGAACATGAGCTCGCTCGCGAGCCACACGATCACGCCCACCGAGACCATGTTCGGCCGGTTCACCGAGCCGTGCGCGGGACTCGGGGTACTGCTCTGGACAGCCTGTGCACTCGCCACGTCAGCCATCATGCCCCACCCCCCCGACGTCGTGCCGCCCGGCCCACCGACATCGTGTCGTAGATCTCGTCCGCGTCCGTCCGGGTGGTGTTCCCGCCGGTGCGTGCAGACCTCGTGCACGGCCCGTGCACGAGCCGCGGACAGGGCGTGCGGGAGCGGCGGCGGCCGCCGCGGGGCGGCGGTCAGTAGGGTGCGCTCGCAGCCCGACCGACCCGCCGCACCCACCGGGGACCCCATGACCCTCCCGCAGGCCAGCGCGCCCTCCGGCGCACCCGCTCCCGACGGCGTGCGGGCCGCGCCGACCTGGCCGCACCTGCTGGGCGAGCTCATCGCCGGGCGGGACCTCAGCGCCGCCGACACCGCGTGGGCCATGGACCGCGTCATGCGCGGGGAGGCGGGCGACGTCGCGCTGGCCGGCTTCCTCGTCGCGCTGCGCGCCAAGGGCGAGACCAGCGCCGAGCTGACCGGCCTGGCCGACGCGATGCTCGCGCACGCGGTGCCGCTGCGGGTGCCCGGGCCCACGGTCGACCTCGTCGGCACCGGCGGCGACCAGGCGCACACCGTCAACATCTCCACGATGGCCGCGCTCGTCCTCGCCGGCGCCGGGCACCGCGTCGTCAAGCACGGCAACCGGGCCTCGTCCTCCTCCTCCGGCTCCGCCGACGTGCTGGAGGCGCTGGGCGTGGACCTCGACCTGCCGCCGGCGCGGGTGGGGGCGCTCGCGGAGGAGGTCGGCATCACCTTCTGCTTCGCCAAGGTCTTCCACCCCGCCTTCCGGCACGCCGCCGGCGCGCGCACCGGCCTGGGCGTGCCGACCGCCTTCAACGTCCTCGGGCCGCTGACCAACCCCGCCCGCCCCGACGCCACCGCGATCGGCGTCGCCGACGCCCGCATGGCGCCCCTGGTCGCCGGCGTCCTGGCCGCCCGGGGCACCGCCGCCCTGGTCTTCCGCAGCGACAACGGCCTCGACGAGCTGACGACCACCGCCCCGGCCCGCGTCTGGGCGGTCTCGCACGGGCGGGTCGCGGAGACGGTCGTCGACGCCGTCGCCGACCTCGGCATGGCCCCGGCCGCCCTGGCGGACCTGCGCGGCGCCGACGCCCGCCACAACGCGCAGGTCGCCCGTGACCTGCTCGCCGGGGCGCGCGGGCCCGTGCGCGACGCCGTCGTGCTCAACGCCGCCGCCGCCATGGTGGCCGCCGGGCTGCGCGCGCCCGTCCCGGCCCCGCAGGACGCGGCCGAGGGCCTGGCGGCGCACCTGGCCGAGGGGGTGCGCCGCGCGCAGGAGGCGCTGGACTCCGGCCGGGCGGCGCGGGTGCTGCAGCTGTGGGTGGCCGCCACCCGCGCCTGAGCGGCGCGGGCGGCCGCGCCGGTCGGTCCGGGCGGGCCGGGCGGCTCAGTCGAGCCCGAGGTCGAACGCGCTCTCGAGGTCGTGGCGCGAGTACGCCCGGAAGGCGATGTTCGTCGTGGTGCCCGTGATGCCCTCCACGCGGCTGATCCCGCCGGCGATGACGTCGGCGAGCTCCTCGTGGCGGCGCACCCGCACCAGGGCGACGAGGTCGACCTCGCCGGTGACGGAGTACACCTCCGACACGCCGGCCAGGTCGGCCAGCGCCTCGGCGATCTCCGGGATGCGCCGGCCGTCGGTGCGCACGTTGACGATGGCGGTGATCACCCGGGCAGCCTAGGGCGCCGTGCCCGCGGTGCCCAGCCGGTGCCGCGCCCAGCCGGCGCCGCGCACCGGCAGCGCCCACGGCGGCGCGCCGGGGTCCAGCGAGACCAGCCGCACCCCCGGCTGCTCCAGCCACGTCAGCAGCGCGTCGGTCTCCTCCACCAGCAGCCCCGGGCGGCCCGGGCCCGGGGGCGGCACCACCTCGCCCGTCGCGCGCAGCGCCTCCACGTGGGGCACCGGGTCCGCCCCGCGCGGGCTCAGGGTCGTGCCCGCCAGGCGCCCGTGGCGCACCAGCACCAGCTCCCAGCCGCCGTGCGGCCACCCCGGCTCCGGCGCGCAGCGGCGCGCGGCCACCAGCTCCGGGGCCTCGGCCACCGGCCGGCGGCGCTGGGCGCGCTCGGCGGTGCGCAGCAGCGCGTCCAGGCGGTCGCGCGCCTGCGCGGCCTCCTCGTAGCGCTCCCGCTCCGCCAGCGCCCGCATCCGCTGCCGCCCCGCCTCCAGCGCCGCGCCCGCGTCCTCGCGCAGCGAGGCGCGCACCTGCTCCACCACCAGCGCGTACGAGGCCGCGTCCTGCCCGCCGCGCCCCGGGCCCAGGCACGGCGCCCCGCAGCGGCCCAGCTCGGCCAGCACGCACGCGCCCGGGCCGTCCGCGCGCGGCACCCGCGGGATGCGGCGCGTGCAGCGCCGCAGCGGGTGCGCGTCGTGCAGCGCGGCCACCGCCAGCTCCGCCGTGCGCGCCGAGCGGAAGGGGCCGAGGTACTCCGCGCCGGCGTCGGCGTCCGCGCGCACCTGCTTCACCAGCGACAGCCGCGGCCACGCGTCGGCCGTCAGCTTCACCCACGTCGCCCGCTCCGGGTCCCGCGAGCGGCGGTTGTACGGCGGGTCGTGCTCGGCGATCAGCCGCAGCTCGCGCACCCGCGCCTCCAGCGGCGTGGCGCACACCACGGGCACCACCTCGACGGCGGCGCCGACCATCTCCGTCATGCGCGCGCGGGTCTCCGAGGCGGTGAAGTACTGCGCCACCCGCCGGCGCACGTCCACCGACGTGCCCACGTACAGCACCCGCCCGCGCCCGTCGCGGAAGAGGTACACCCCCGGCGCCGAGGGCAGCCCCAGCGCCAGGTGCTTCTTCGCCCTCCGCGCCGGCGGGGTCGCCGCGGTGAAGTCCTTGAGGTCCTCCAGGGTGCGCACGCCCCGGTTGCCCAGCCGGCCCAGCAGGGCGTGCAGCACGTCCACGGTGGCGCGCGCGTCGTGCAGGGCCCGGTGGTCCGGCGCCGTGCCGGCCCCCAGCAGCCGCGCCAGGGTGCCCAGCTTGTGGTCGCGCGCTTCGTCGCGGCCCACCAGGCGCCGGGCCAGCGCCAGGGTGTCGACGACCTCGTGGCGCGGTTCCTCCAGGCCCGCTCGCCGGCACGCCCCCGCCAGGAACGCGGTGTCGTAGCGGGCGTTGTGCGCCACGAGCACCGCCCCGCGGGCGAACTCCAGGAGGGCGGGCAGCACCGCGGCCGCCGGCGGGGCGGAGGCCACCATCGCCGGGGTGATGCCCGTGAGCACCTGCACGGCGGGCGGGATGGGGGAGTCCGGGCGCACCAGCGTCTGGAACTCCCCGAGCACCTCCCCGCCGCGCACCTTCACCGCGCCGACCTCGGTGATCCCCCCGTCCGCCGGCGCGCCGCCGGTCGTCTCCAGGTCGAGCACCACGAACGTCACCCCCGCCAGCGGGCGCCCCAGGTCGTCGAAGCTGGCCTGGCCGGGCGCGGGGGAGGCGGGGGACGAGCTGCGCACGGGCGAACGGTGCCACCCGGCGCCGACACCGCGGCGGTGCCGCGCCGAGGAGCCTCGAACCGGCGTTCGAGCGGGCGCCGCCGCGGTGTCGGAGGCGGCCCCTAGCGTGCGCCTGGCCGGTCGGGGACCGGCCGGGCCGCGCGGCCCGCGGCGGTCCAACGGTTCAGGAGGTGCCGGTGCTCATCGACTGCGACAGCTGCACTGCCCGCCCGGCGGCGTGCTCCGAGTGCGTCGTCTCCGTCCTGCTGGGCGATCCGGGCGCGCCCCGGCTGGACGCGGAGGAGCGCGACGCCGTGCAGGTCCTGGCCCGTTCCGGGCTCGTGCCGCCGCTGCGGCTGCAGCCCGGGGGCACCGACGGGCGCCGCGCCGGCTGACCGCCGGCGCGGCCCTGGCGCGCCGGGTGCGCCCGCCGCGCCGGGCGTACCCGGGTGCGACGATGCGTGCGTGGCGCGGGCGGGCTCGGTGCGGCGGCGCGCGCTGCTCCTGGGCGCCGCCGGTGCCGCCGCCGGTGCCGCCGCCGGGGGG
>NZ_JAAALM010000149.1 GCF_009906395.1 Kineococcus indalonis | reverse complement strand
CCCGAGAGCTGACCCCCCCCGACGGCCGCGCCCCTCCGCTGGAGGGGCGCGGCGGCGGCGGTCGGGCTACAGGGCCTTGTCGACGAACACGGGGGGCTGCTCGGGGCGCTCGAACCTGCCCAGGGCGCGCCGCTGGGAGCGGGCGTGCACCACGGCCTCCGCGAGGCGCTCGCTGACGTCGACCTGGCGCTGCAGGAGCCGGCGGGCGCGCTCGGCGAACTCGGCGGGCACGGGGCCGAGCAGCGAGGGCGCGACCCAGTCCTGCGCCGGCGGAGACGGCGGCAGCTCGTCCACGCCCTGGTGCAGGGACCGCACCAGCTCCTCGGCGGTCTGCACGTCCAGCTCCACGGCGTCCAGGGCGGCGGCCCACGCGGTGCGCCAGTCGTCCCCCGCCGCGTCGGGGGCGGGCCGGGGGTCCTGGACCTCGTGCGGGGCCGCGGTCACGCCACGCCGGCGGAGGAGGCGCCGCTGAGGTGCTGCAGGGCGGCCTCCCGCCACGCCTCGGCCAGCGGCTCGACGATGTCCACGCGGCAGGCGGCGGTGCGCTCGGCGTCGCCGGAGAGGTTGGTGGCGACGAGCTCGCTGCGCAGCCAGGTGTACAGGCCGCTCAGGCCGGCAGCTCCCTCCCACGCGTCGACCTTCAGGCTGCTCTGCAGCTCGGCGACGATGTCCTGCGCGTGCACGAGGTTGGTGTGGGCGGTCTGGCGGTCACCCGTGCGCTGCGCCTGCTCGGCGCGCTGCAGGTCCAGGACCAGGCGGTCGTAGAGCATCACGAGGAGGGCGGCCGGGCTGGCGGTGGCCAGGGCGTCGTCGCGGTAGCGGTTCGCCTGGGCGGTGCGGCCGAACGTCGTCGCGGTCATGCGGTGTTCCTCCACGGGTACGAGGGGGTTGCTGCTCATTCCATCGGCACGGGACGGCCGACCTGAAAGGGTGGACGTGCTCTTTCGTGAGGAGGCGACCCCCTGCCCGGGGAGAGCGACAGGGCCGGGACGGTGGCACGCACCGTCCCGGCCCTGTCACCGGTCCCCCGTCAGCCGAGGCTGGCGAGCTGGCCCGAGAGCCAGCTGGCCTGGCTCTTGACCTTGCCGAGCGAGACCTCCAGTGCGGCGTAGTACTTCTCGTAGCGCGCGCGCTTCTGGGAAAGGCGCTCGTCCCACTGCGCGATCTGCTCGTTGAGCCTGGTGATCGAGTTGGTCTGCCCCTTGGCCGCCATGACGAGCGAACCCGTCGTGCTGTCGGTCGCGGCCTTGGTGACGGCTAGAAGCCGGTCCGCCACGCCCTCGGGGTTGGCCGCCTTGGTGACGGGGTCCACCGGCAGGGACTTGCCGGAGACGAGCCCCTGCACCTTCAGCGGGTCCGCGGCGTACGCGGTGAGGAACTTGTCCTTGTCGAAGCTGAAGCTCCCCTCACGGGTGAACTGCAGGCCGAAGGAGGCCGTCGAGGCGGAGCCGCCCAGCGCCGAGGTGACCGCGTTGACGATGCTCCCCTGCAGGGTGCGCAGGGTGGCGTCGCTGCGCAGCACGCCGGCGCCGGTGGCGGCGGCCCCGGACGCCCCGGCGACGCCGGCCTTGGACTGCTTGCCGATCTCGGCGAGCGCGGCGTTGGCCGCGTCGACGAGCCCCTTGACCGAGTCGGCCAGGCCGGCCGGGTCCGGTGCCACCGACAGCGTGGACACCCCGGGCTTGGCCGCGGTGAAGGAGACGCCCGCCATGATGCCGCTGTAGGTGTTCGACGGGGAGATCAGCTGGATGGCGTTGTCCGGGCGGACCGGCTTGCCGTCCTGGCCGGTCAGGCCCGACGGGCCGCTGGGCAGCAGGTAGAACTCCGCGTTGGCGGCCGGCGTGACGGGCTTGAAGACCGAGTCGCCGACCTGCGGCCCCCCGGGCTGCTCCCCTTGCGTGATGTTGAACTTGCCCTCGGTCTGCCCGGTCCGGGCGGAGGTGATCTGGAGCCGGTAGGTGTCGTCCGCCATCCGGATCGCGACGGCGTTCACGCCCAGCTTGGTCGCCTTGTTGATCGCGGCGGCCACGTCGCTCAGCGTCCCCATGCTGGGGGTGAGGGTCAGCGACGTGCCGTCGTCCCGGGAGATCACCATCGGCAGGCCCAGATCGGTCAGGCCCGCGGCGTCGTTGGTCACCGGCTTGGACAGCACCGAGCGGCCGGTGGCGAGCTTGGCGACCTCCACCGTGACGGAACCGGCGGTGGCCGCACCCGTGGAGGTGACGGCCACGGCGTCGCTGGAGGAGGTGGCCTTGGCCGCCCCCCAGGCGCTCGCCTTGGTCAGGGCCTCGGCCGCCGTCTGCAGGGCGGAGACCTTGGTGTTGACCGACTGGTAGGCCGATGCCTTGCTCTGCGCGGCGGTGACGCTGCTCTTGAGCCGGGTCTGCTGCACGGCGTCGGCGTTGACGAGCGCCGAGATGATGCTGCTGGTGTCGAGGCCGCTGACGAGTCCGTCGACACTGGACGAGGAGATGGACGTGGACATCACGGCCCCTCACTTTCTCGTTCGTGGTCCTGATACGGGAGCAGGCGGGGGGCTCCGGGGTCTCCGGTGCCCCCCGCCTGGTGTGAGGTCGACTCAGGTGCGAGCCGGCCTCAGGAAGGACTCGTGGCTCAGCCGCGCAGCAGGGAGAGCACGTTCTGCGAGGCGGAGTTCGCCTGCGCCAGCATGCTCGTGCCCGCCTGGGACAGGATCTGCGACTTGCTGAACTTCGTCATCTCCTTGGCCATGTCGGTGTCGCGGATGGCCGACTCCGACGCGGTCAGGTTCTCGACCGCGACGTTGATCGAGCTGATGACGTTCTCGAAGCGGTTCTGCTGCGCACCCAGGCTCGCGCGGGCCGAGTTGACCTTCTTGAGCGCCGCGTCGATCGCCGTCTCCGCCGCGGTGCGGCCGCCGGCCGTCGTGACGTCGAGCCCGCTCACCGCGAGACCGGTCGCGTCGAAGTCCTGCGAAACCGTCACCGAGATGGAGTCGGCGTTCTTGTCGCCGACCTGGAACTTGCCGGCGAAGGAGCCGTCGAGCAGCTTGACGCCGTTGAAGCTGGTGTTGTCGGAGATGCGGGTGAGCTCCTTGGCCAGCTCGTCCATCTCGCCCTTGATCGCGGTCAGGGACTCGGTGCTGTTGGTGGCGTTCTCCGCCTGCACCGTCAGGTCGCGCATGCGCTGCAGGATGGTGGTGCTGGTGTTCAGCGCGCCGTCGGCGGTCTGGATGACGTTGACGCCGTCCTGGGCGTTGCGCGCGGCCACGGTCAGGCCGCCGATCTGCGAGCGCAGGCCCTCGGAGATGACCAGGCCGGCCGCGTCGTCGGCAGCCTTGTTGATGCGCAGGCCCGAGGAGAGCTTCTCCAGCGAGGAGTTCAGCGTCTTGTCGGTGGCCTGCAGGTTGCGGTAGCTGTTGAACGCAGCGATGTTGTTGTTGACGCGAAGACCCATGGTGATCATCCTCCGTGAGCGGGGTCGGACTGCTGAGGGCCGGTCCGTCCGTGGTCCGGCCCGTCAGGCCGCGGGTGCGCGCCTGACACCTTGTTCATCGGCCGCCGCCGTCCCGGCTTGAGGAGTCCACGTGCGGCGAACGGGTGATGCTGCGGCCGACGGGACCCGGGTGCTCACGGCGCGCGACGCACGGTGCCCGCCCGCCCGCCGGCACGGGCGGGGACGACGAAGCGCCCCACCCCGACCGGACGGGTCGGGGTGGGGCGCTCCATGGCGGGTGCGCCTCAGGGGCGAGGCGCCCTCAGGTGTTGCTCGTGGCTCAGCCGCGCAGCAGGGAGAGCACGTTCTGCGAGGCGGAGTTCGCCTGCGCCAGCATGCTCGTGCCCGCCTGGGACAGGATCTGCGACTTGCTGAACTTCGTCATCTCCTTGGCCATGTCGGTGTCGCGGATGGCCGACTCCGACGCGGTCAGGTTCTCGACCGCGACGTTGATCGAGCTGATGACGTTCTCGAAGCGGTTCTGCTGCGCACCCAGGCTCGCGCGGGCCGAGTTGACCTTCTTGAGCGCCGCGTCGATCGCCGTCTCCGCCGCGGTGCGGCCGCCGGCCGTCGTGACGTCGAGCCCGCTCACCGCGAGACCGGTCGCGTCGAAGTCCTGCGAAACCGTCACCGAGATGGAGTCGGCGTTCTTGTCGCCGACCTGGAACTTGCCGGCGAAGGAGCCGTCGAGCAGCTTGACGCCGTTGAAGCTGGTGTTGTCGGAGATGCGGGTGAGCTCCTTGGCCAGCTCGTCCATCTCGCCCTTGATCGCGGTCAGGGACTCGGTGCTGTTGGTGGCGTTCTCCGCCTGCACCGTCAGGTCGCGCATGCGCTGCAGGATGGTGGTGCTGGTGTTCAGCGCGCCGTCGGCGGTCTGGATGACGTTGACGCCGTCCTGGGCGTTGCGCGCGGCCACGGTCAGGCCGCCGATCTGCGAGCGCAGGCCCTCGGAGATGACCAGGCCGGCCGCGTCGTCGGCAGCCTTGTTGATGCGCAGGCCCGAGGAGAGCTTCTCCAGCGAGGAGTTCAGCGTCTTGTCGGTGGCCTGCAGGTTGCGGTAGCTGTTGAACGCAGCGATGTTGTTGTTGACGCGAAGACCCATGGTGATCATCCTCCGTGAGCGGGGTCGGGCTTTCTGTGGCGCCGGGCCCTCCGTGGCCCGGCACTGAGTCCATCGGCCGGTCTGCGCCGGACCTGAGCAGGTTTCACACCGGCGTTCGGGTGACGCTCCTGTCGCGCCAGCGCCACCACCCCCTGGAGTCCCTCCAGCCACACGGGGCCGCGGCATCCCGCCACCGGCGGGGCGCTCGACACCCGTGGCACCTCGCACCCGCCTGCGTAACTACTCAAGCACAGAGAGTGGCGGCTTGTCTCGGTGACGGCGTGTCCACGGACACCGAGAGCCCCGCTCGACCCGGGGTCGGCCGGGGCTCTCGGGCGGTGCAGCTGCGGGCAGCTCCCTCAGGCCGCCACGAGGGAGTCCGCGAAGGACGGCGAGAGTTCGCGCACCGCGGCCAGCACGGTGTCGACCTCGGCGTCCTCGACCTCCGCGAGCACCCCCTCCAGGACCGGCAGCGCGTCCGCCTCGCCGACCTCGGCCAGCACCACGCCGCTGAGGATGCGGGTGAGCCGGTCGCACTCGGGCGAGGCGAGGATGCGGCGCAGCGGGCAGCGCTCGGCGAGCCCCGCCTCGCGCATCCGCAGCGACCACTCCAGCGCGCGCGGGAACGCCAGGGACGCCCACTGCTCCCCGACCGCCAGCAGGACCGCGGCCCGCGCGCGGCCGGCGGCCCACAGCGCCTCGAAGAACGCATCGGTGAAGTCGGCCGGCAGCCGCTGCAGCTGGCCGACGAAGGGCTTCTCCAAGGACGGCGGCAGGGCGGCGACCGTGCGGGCGGCTCCTTCCGCGTCGGTGGCGAGGAGGCCGACGACGAAGGGCGCCTGGAGGTTGGTGCGCCCGTTCGGGAGGTGCTCGAGGACCAGTTGCGCAGCCTCCTCGCGCCGCCCCTGCTCCAGCACGCAGCGGACGAGGTCGTCGGTGCAGGACTCGGCGTCGAAGCGGATGCCGATGCGGTTGCGGGAGTCGCGCACCGAGCGGAGCAGGCGCTCGGCCTCTGCGTAGCGCTTCCCCGCCATCGCCACCCGCGCCTCGAAGGCGCGGCAGACCTGATCGTCCTCGCCCCAGGTGCGCATCGCCGTGAGCCACTCCGCCGCCAGGTCGAGGTCGCCGACGGCCAGCGCGCACGAGACCGCCGTCTGCGCGGCGAGCAGACCCGTGTCGAGGGGGGCGGTCTCCCGGTCGATCGCAGCGAACGCGTCCAGGGCCTTGCGGTGGTCGCCCACCATGGCCGCGGAGCGGCCGACGTTGACGTGCAGGAAGGCGAGGTCGTGCTCGCCGCGCGCCCGGGCGGCCTCGAGCTCCGCCTCGGCGACGCGGAGGTTGCGCGTCCCCTTGTCGCGGTCCACGACCCGCAGCAGCGTGTACCCCGAGTGCTCGAACACGAGCCCGGAGTCCGCGCGGTGCAGCACCTGGCCGCGCCGTCCGACGAGGCGCTCGTGCAGCGCGCCCGCCCAGCGGCAGTGCGCGCGGCGCAGCACCCGGGGCACGCGGGCCTCGGTGAGGCGGCCGGCGCCGCCCCAGGTGTCCGAGGCCACGGCGACCTCCAGCACGTCCGCCCGGTTCTCCCGCTGCAGCGCGCGCCGCCACGCGCGCACGTCCCCCCGCACCACCTCGTCGGCGTCGACGGACACGACCCAGGTACCCGCGCAGTGCTCCAGGGCGCGGTTGCGGGCGGCGCCGAAGTCGTCGTCCCAGTACCCCTCGACCACCCGGGCGCCGTGCTCGCGGGCGACCTCCCGCGTGCGGTCGGTGCTGCCGGTGTCGTAGACGACGATCTCGTCGACGAAGGGCGCCAGCGCCTCCAGGGACGCGGCGAGCACGTCCTCCTCGTCCTTGACGATGTAGCAACCGCTCACGTACACCGATCGGGCTCCCACGAGCACCTCTCCCCTCGTCGGCCGGTGGGCACCTCCCGGGCCGGCTCGTCCAGGCATCGACCGGACGGGGGACGGGGGCCCCGGTGGGAGCCGTCAGCGCACCGTCACTGGATCACGCCGGCGCGCAGCGTGATGGCGACCATCTCCGCGCGGTCGCCCGTGCCCAGCTTGCGCGCGATGCGCGCCAGGTGGCTCTTCACGGTCAGCGCCGACAGGCCCAGCAGCGCGCCGGTGTCCTTGTTGGAGCGGCCGTCGGCGACGTGCTGGAGCACCTCGATCTCGCGCTCGGACAGGCTGTCCACGCCCGACTCGCCGGTGCGGCCCTCGAAGCCGGTGCCCTCCGGGCGGGTCGTGACCAGGTAGCAGCGCACCCCGGCCGCCACCGCCCCGCGCACCGCGAACGGGTCCGCGTTGCTCGAGAGCACCACGCAGCGGTTCCAGCCCGCCGCGCGCAGCTCGGAGACCAGCTGGGCGCCGGAGCCGTCCGGCAGCCCGGCGTCGGCGATGAACAGGGCGCGCGGGCCCGTGCGGGCCATGGCGCGGGCCTGGGCCACGCTGCCGGCGTGCTCGACGTTCACCGCGCCCAGCATGCGCAGGGTCCGCGTCACGGACTCCCGCACGGCGGGGTCGGCGACCGCGACCAGCGCGGCGAAGCGGCCGAGTCGTGACGGGACGGCCATCCCGGGGCGTTCGACGAGCGCAGTCACCGTCGTCCTCCAACTGGCACTGGGCGACCGCCTCGTGCGGAACGCCTCACTGGGGAGGTGATCGGCCCGCGCGCGCCCGGACTTGACCGTCCGGGGCGCAGCGGTGCGCCGCGGTGCCCCGCCGACCGGCCCGCGGCGCCGCTCAGCGCTGCGGGCGGGGCAGGGCGCTGACGCCCTCCGGCAGCGGCGGCAGCCCCGCCACCGTGCACAGCAGCAGCGACCACGCCTCCAGGTGGGCCCCCACCTCGAACGGGGCGCCCGCGCCACCTGCGCCCCCCGTGCCGGCGTCGGTGCCCGCGGCCAGCGGCGTCCAGGACGCGCGCACCTCCACGTCCACCGACGGGGGGCGGTCCGCCAGCGCCCCGTACCCCTCCGAGAGCACCCGGGTGACCGTGCCGCCCACCCCCGCGGCCAGCGCGCCGTGCTCGCGCAGCGCGTCCTCCAGCCAGCTCCAGCCGACCTGCCCCAGCATCGGGTCCGCGCCCACCTCCGGCTCCAGGTCCGCGCGCACGTACGTCACCACCCGGAACGTGCCGCCCCACTCCGCCGGCGCCGCCGGGTCGTGCAGCAGGATGAAGCGCCCCGTGGCCAGCTCCTCGCCCTCGGAGACCACGTCCCCGGCCAGGGCCACCGCGTGCGGCGCGATGCGCGCCGGTGCCGGCACCTCGGTCAGCGCGACGTCCGCGCGCAGGCGGACCGCGCGCAGCGCCCGCACGGCGCGCTCGAAGGCGTCGGGCGCCGCACCGGCGCGGGCCCCGCCGGGCACTCGGGAGAGCGTCACGCCTCGGGAGACTAGGGACGCGCGCCCCGGCGGCGGCGGCGGCGCGCCGGGGGCGCCGTGCGACGATCGGGCCGTGCCTGGACC
>NZ_JAAALM010000148.1 GCF_009906395.1 Kineococcus indalonis | reverse complement strand
GGCGGGGGCGGGACCCCCTACTGGGACGAGTCGGCCGCGTACGTCCTCACCGAGGACGAGGCCGACGTCCTGGAGACGGCCACCGAGGAGCTGCACGCGATGTCGCTGCGGGCGGCGCGGCGGGTGCTGGACGAGCCGGACCTGTACGCCTCCCTGGCCCTGCCCGAGCACGCCGCCGGGATCCTGCGCCGCAGCCTGGAGGCCGGCGGGCCCTCGCTGTACGGGCGCTTCGACCTCGCCTACGACGGCAGCGGGCCGCCGCTGCTGCTGGAGTACAACGCCGACACCCCCGCCGCGCTGCTGGAGGCCGCGGTGGTGCAGTGGTACTGGCTGGAGGACGTGCACCCCGAGCTGGACCAGCTGAACACCCTGCACGAGCGGCTGGTGCAGGCGTGGCAGCGGCAGCTGCCCGGGCACGCCGGGCGCACGGTGCACTTCGCCGCCGGGCAGACCGAGCCCACCGAGGACTGGGTGACGCTGGCGTACCTGCGCGACACCGCCCGCGAGGCCGGGCTGGTGGACGTGGGCCTGCGGATGGAGGACATCGGCTGGTGGCAGGAGGGCGGCCGGTTCGTCGACCGGTACGACGTGCCCATCGACGTCTGCTTCAAGCTCTACCCGTGGGAGTGGATGCTCGCCGAGCGGTTCGGGCCGCTGCTGGACGCCCCCTCGGCGCGCATCTCCTGGATCGAGCCGGCCTGGAAGGCGCTGCTGTCGTCCAAGACGCTGCTGGTGGCGCTGTGGCGGGAGTTCGAGGGGCACCCCAGCCTGCTGCCGGCCTCGCTGGAGGAACCCGGCGCCGGTGCCGGCTGGCCGGGGGTGGTGAGCAAGCCCGTGTTCGGCTGGGAGGGCGCCGGGGTGCGCGTGCGGGTGGGCGACGTGGTGGAGACCAGCCCGCCGGCGCACACCACCGGCCAGCACCTGGTGCACCAGCGCTACGCGGAGCTGCCGGTGTTCGACGGCAACCGCGCCGTCGTGGGCAGCTGGGTGGTCGACGGCCGCGCCGCCGGGATCGGCGTGCGCGAGTCGCGCAACCTCGTCACCGACCTGGACGCCCGCTTCGTGCCGCACCACCTGGACTCCCCGCGCTCCACCCCCGGTCAGGTGCAGCAGTGGCTGCAGGACTGACCCCGCCCCCACCGCTGCGACCCCTGGAGGGAACGTGCTCGCCGGACTCGGTTACGCCGCCGCCTACTCGCTGCTGGGGGGCCTGCTGCTCGCGGTGGGCTTCCTCGTGCTGGACCTGCTGACGCCGGGGCGGCTGGCCCACCACATCTGGGTGGAGCGCTCGGCGAACGCGGCGCTGGTGCTCTCGGCGGGCTTCCTCGGCCTGGGCCTGGTGGTGTTCGCGGCCATCTGGACGAACGCCGAGGCCGGGTTCGGGCAGGCGCTGGCGTGGACGGTGGCGTTCGGGCTGCTGGGCGTGGTGCTGCAGGCGCTGGCCGGGGTGGTGCTGGAGGTGCTGACGCCGGGGCGGATGCGCGAGGTGCTGGTGGAGCGCGAGCTGCACCCGGCCAGCGGCGTCGTGGCCGCCGCGCAGCTGGCGGTCTCGTTCGTGGTGGTCGCCTCGATCTGGTGAGGCGGGGCTCGGGCACGCCTCCTGCTGCGCCGGGCGGGGAGCTCGTGCTGGGCCACGGGTTGCGCGACGCGCTGTGGCCCGACGAAGCGCACCGGGACCTGCTGGACGCCCGCTTCGGCGCGCGCCCGGTGGTCGTGGTGAGCCAGGACCTGCACGCGGCGCGGGCGCGCCGCGTCGCACCGAGGTGCTCGGCACGCTGGTGGGCGGGCGGTGGACGCACCGCGCCGGGGTGTGAGGCGCGGGTCCCCCGGGGCCGCTCAGGCGGGCACGAGCAGGTCGTCCATCTGGCCGACGGCCTGGGTGAGGCCCTCGAGCATGCCCATGGCGACCATCTGCTCCAGCGCGTCGGCGCTGGAGAAGCTGGAGGTGATCGTCATGCGGGTGCCGGAGCCGTCGGGGTCCAGGGCGACGCGCGTGCGGCTGGGAGGGGGTTCGGCGGCGGGCTCGCCGTGCTCGTCGGCGAAACCGTCCTCGAACTCCAGGGAGCGGGGTTCGTCGAGGTCCGCGAAGCGCCACCAGCCGTGGGCGCGCTCGCCGCCGGGCCCGGTCATGAAGTACTGCGCCCCCCCGCCGGGCACGGGCTCGAGGCGGGTGAACGTGGCGGGCCAGGTGGGCGGGCCCCACCAGCGCTCCAGCCTGCGGGCGTCGGTCCACAGCCGCCACACCGCCTCCGGCGGCGCGGCGAACTCGGCGACGAGGACGAGGGTGAGGTTCTCGCGGTCGGTGGTGGCGCTCAGGACGGTCACGACGGTCCCTCCGGGTTTCCTTCGGCTTCTTCGGCGAGGAGTTCGTGCATGCGCTCGACCCGGCCGGCCCACACCCGCTCGAACTGCTCCAGCAGGTGGCCGGCGGCGCGGACGGTGGTGATGTCGCCGCGCACCAGCTGCTCGCGGCCTCGGCGCTCCTTGGTGACGAGTCGGGCGCGTTCGAGCACGGCGACGTGCTTCTGCACGGCGGCGAAGCTCATCTCGTAGCAGCGGGCCAGCGCCGTGACCGACGCCTCCCCCCGCAGCACGCGGGTGACGATGTCGCGGCGCGTCGCGTCGGCCAGGGCGGCGAAGACGCGATCGGCGTCGAGCTCACGTACAACCACGAGGTTGTACGTTACGCGCGGGCGCGGGGCTGCGCAAGACCCCCGCGCCCGCGCTCCTCAGCGCTCGCCGAGCACGGAGTCCACGAACGCACCGGCGCGCTCGGCCAGGGCCTCGCGGCGCTCCTCCACGCTGCGGCCGGGGTCCGGGCGCAGCGCGTGGGTGCCGCGCTCGACCTCCACGCACCGCGCGCACGCCAGGTCCGCGCAGGCGTACGCGCCGACGGTGTCGCCGCGGCGGCCGGCCGCGCCGGCGCGCGGGGCCGCGAACAGCGCCACCTCCCCGGCGGCGCGGGTGGTGCGGCACAGGTCGCACATCGCCGCCGCGCGCGCCCCCCCGCCGGTGGGGGCGCGCAGCACCAGCCCGCACGGGGCCGCACCACCCGCGCCCGGCACCAGCAGCACGCCGCGCTCGGGCGCCTTGGGGTCGCGCCAGCCGACCACGGGCGCGGTGGCGACGTCGACGTCGCGCACCCACGCCGGCACGGTCAGCCGCGAGGCCTCCCCCTTGCTGCAGTTGCGCAGCGCGCGGCGCACCACGTCGTCGGTGAGCGTCGGCACCCCCGCCGCGCCCGTCGCGCTCGTCCCGCTCCCCTGCTCCTGCACGGTCCCTCCTCCCCGGGCCCCGCGGCCCGGTCCTCCACCCGATCTGCCGGCGCGCGGGGGACCCCGCGCGTCAGGAACCCCCCGCGCCACCGCGCGGCCAGGAGGCCAGGGCACGGTCCACGCCGCGCAGCGTCGCCAGCCAGGAGGCCTCGCGGTCCCCCTCGGAGCCGAAACCCCCGACCGCCTCCAGGGAGACGAAACCGTGCATCGCGCTGCGCGAGAACCTCACCGCGTCCGTCAGGTCCGCCGGCGCGATGTCGTACCCCTCCAGCAGGCGGTAGCTGAGCTGCACGATGCGGCGGTGGCCCTCGCTGGTGGCCGCCACCTCCGGGGGCAGCCGGGCCGTCGCGGCGGCGTAGCGGCCGGGGTGCTCGAGCACGTAGCGGCGGAACGCCACGGCGGAGCGGGTGAGCGCCTGCTCGCCGGAGACCCCGGCGATCGCCTCGGCGAGCACCGCGGCGAACTCCTCCGCCGCCCGCACGCACACGCGCTGGCGCAGGTCGGCGGCGCTGCGCACGTGCGAGTACAGGCTCGCGTCGGCCACGCCGAACCGCCGGGCCAGCGCGGAGACGGTGACCGCCTCCAGGCCCACCTCGTCGGCCATGTCGGCCGCGGCCTCGACCAGCCGCGCCGCGGTGATGCCGGCCCTCGGCGACACGCGCACCCCTCCCCTAATTCCCCTAGGTCTCAACCTAGAGCCTCTAGGTCGAGCGTGTCCAACCGGTTCCCCGGGTTCCGCGCGGAACCGCCGCCCTCGAGGAGTTCCCGCCTCGGGGTGCCGTCGGGGTTCTGGATGCGCACCACCGCGCTGGTGACGGTGAGGGTGACCTCCACGGACAGGAAGGCGCCGACGAGGTTCAGGACCCCGGGCAGGGCCACGGCCGCCGTGGGCGGCAGGGCGTGGGTCGCGATGGAGGTCGCCATCGCGTTCGCGGTGTCGTGGAAGCCGTCGGTGAAGTCGAAGGAGAGGGCCACCACGACGACCAGGGCCAGGATGACCGTCGGTGTGTCCACGGGCCACGAGCGCGGCAGCGCCGCCCGCGGCCCGACAGCCCAGCCGGGGCCCCGCGGACGGAGCTCACCGGGTGTTCACGCACGGGGGGGAACTGCTCACCCGCGTCGTTCGTGACGTGCCGCCGGGTGCGGTGCTCCGCGCGACCGGGTACAACGGCCCGATGGTCACCGCGCACGAGGAGCTGGAACTGAAGTACGACGTCGACGAGGGGGTCGAGCTCCCGGCCCTCGCCGCGCTGCTGGCGGACGGCGGCGTCGCACCCGACGCCGCCGCGCCGCTGACGGAGGGCGACGGCGGTGAGCACGAGCTGGAGGCGGTGTACTTCGACACGGCCGACCACCGCCTGGCGGCGGCGCGCACCACCCTGCGCCGCCGCACCGGCGGCGAGGACGCCGGCTGGCACCTGAAGCTGCCCGGCGCCGGCGACGGCGACGGGGAGGTGCGCGAGCGCCGCGAGGTGCGGGTGCCGCTGGGCCGCGCGGTGCGCACGGTGCCGGCCGCCCTGCGCCGCCTGGTCGCCGCGCAGACCGGCGACGCGCCCCTGGTGCCGGTGGCCCGCATCAGCACCCTGCGCCGGGTGCGGCACCTGGTGGACCCCACCGGCCGGGTCCTGCTGGAGCTGGCCGACGACCGCGTCACCGCGCAGCGGCTGCTGCCCTCCGACGGGCCCGGCGACGTCGCCGCGGCGCCGGTGGGCTGGCGGGAGGTGGAGGTGGAGCTGGTCGACGGCGAGCGCGCGCTGCTGGACGCGGTGGCCGCGGGGGCGCGGGCCGCGGGGCTGCGCCCCTCGGCGAGCGGTTCCAAGCTCGCCCGCGCGCTGGGCACCGGCGGGCCGGGAGCCGAGCAGCCCTCCGCCGACGCCGACGGGGCCACGACCGCCGAGCTCGCCGCCGAGCCCGCCGCCGAGCCCGCCGCCGAGCCCGCCGCCGAGCCCGCCGCCGAGCCCGCCGGGGTGAGCGCCCCGGCGGCGGCGCGCCGCCCGCTGCCGCGCCCGGGGAGGAAGCTGACGACCAGCTCGCGCGCCGGGGACGTGGTCCTGGCGCACCTGGTCGAGCAGGTGGAGCAGGTCGTGGCGCAGGACCCGCGCGTGCGCCTGGACGCCCCGGACGCCGTGCACAAGATGCGGGTGGCCACCCGCCGCCTGCGCAGCGCGCTGCGCACGTTCCAGCCCCTGTTCGCCGAGCCGACCCGGCCGCTGCGCGACGAGCTGCGCTGGCTGGCCGCGGAGCTGGGCGCCGCCCGCGACGCGGAGGTGCTGCGCGACCGCCTCGGCGACGCCGTCGCCGAGCTGGCCCCCGCCGGCGGGGCCGGTGACGCCGGCGGCGACGGCGGCACCGCGGAGGTCGGCGCCGACGCGGCCCCCGCGGCCGCGGCCGCGGTGCGCCGCCAGCTCGAGGGCGCCTACCGCGAGGCCCACGACAGGGTGCTGGCGGAGCTGGACTCCGAGCGCTACCGGCAGCTGCTGGACGACCTGCACCGGTTCGCGGGCGAGCCGCCGCTGACGGCGCGCGCCGGGCGCCCGGCGGCGAAGGTGCTGCCGCGGCGCGTGGCGCGCACCCACGAGCAGCTGGCGGAGCTGGTGCGCCGCGCGCAGCGCACCGAGCCCGGCCACGAGCGCGACGAGGTGCTGCACGAGGCGCGCAAGGCCGCCAAGCAGGTGCGCTACGCCGCCGAGGCCGTGGCGGTGGTGTTCGGCAAGGAGGCCACCCGCTTCGCCCGCGCGGTCACCGAGGTGCAGGAGGTCCTCGGCGAGCACCAGGACTCGGTGGTGACGCGCGAGCGCCTGCACGAGCTGGCCACCGCCGAGGGCGTGGGCGGCGCCGCGGCGTTCGCGTACGGGCGCCTGTACGAGCGGGAGCTGGCGCACGCGGCGGCCACCGAGGAGGACTTCGCCGCGGTGTGGGCCGCGGCGAGCACCAAGCGCCTGCACCGCTGGCTGCGCTGAGGCCGGGGCCCCCGCGCCGGGCAGCAGCGCGCCCCGCCCCCCGGTGGTGACCGGGGCGGCGGGGCGCGGTCGTGCTCAGCGCGGGGGGCTCACTCCCACTCGATGGTCCCCGGCGGCTTGCTCGTCACGTCGAGCACGACGCGGTTGACCTCGGGGACCTCGTTGGTGATGCGGGTGGAGATGCGCGCCAGCACCTCGTACGGCAGGCGCGTCCAGTCGGCGGTCATGGCGTCCTCGGAGCTGACCGGGCGCAGCACGACCGGGTGGCCGTAGGTGCGCCCGTCGCCCTGCACGCCCACCGAGCGCACGTCGGCCAGCAGCACCACCGGGCACTGCCAGATGTCGCGGTCCAGGCCGGCGGCGGTGAGCTCCTCGCGGGCGATGGCGTCGGCGGCGCGCAGCGTCTCCAGGCGCCCGGGGGTGACCTCGCCGACGATGCGGATGCCCAGGCCGGGGCCGGGGAAGGGCTGGCGCCACACCATCGCCTCGGGCAGGCCGAGCTGCTCGCCGACCGCGCGGACCTCGTCCTTGAACAGGGCGCGCAGCGGCTCGACCAGCTCGAACGCCATGTCCTCGGGCAGGCCGCCGACGTTGTGGTGGCTCTTGATGGTGGCCGCGCCGGTGCCGCCGCCGGACTCCACGACGTCCGGGTACAGGGTGCCCTGCACGAGGAAGCGCACCTCGCCGCTGCCGCCCTCGGCGGCGACGACGTCGGCGGCGGCCTGCTCGAAGACGCGGATGAACTCCCGGCCGATGACCTTGCGCTTGGCCTCGGGGTCGGTGACGCCGGCGAGGGCGTCGGCGAAGCGCCGGGCGGCGTCCACCACGTGCAGCTTCACGCCGGTGGCGGCGACGTAGTCCTGCTCGACCTGCTCGGCCTCGCCGGCGCGCAGCAGGCCGTGGTCGACGAACACGCAGGTGAGCTGCTCGCCCACGGCGCGCTGGACGAGGGCGGCGGCGACGGCGGAGTCCACGCCGCCGGACAGGCCGCAGATCACCTTGCCGTCGCCGACCTGGGCGCGGATGCGGGCGACCTGCTCGTCGATGACGTTGCCGGTGGTCCAGTCCGCGGGCACCCGCGCGCCCTCGCGCAGGAAGTTCACCAGCACGTCCTGCCCGTGGGTGGAGTGCTTGACCTCCGGGTGCCACTGCACGCCGTACAGGCGGCGCTCGTCGTCCTCGAAGGCGGCCACGGGGGTGTCGTCGGAGGAGGCCACGACGCGGAAGCCCTCGGGGGCGCGCGCGACGCTGTCGCCGTGGGACATCCACACCGACTGCTCGGCGGGCTGGCCGCGCAGCAGCGTGGAGCCGGCGGACTCCGGCACGCGCGCCACGGTGCCGCCGTACTCGCGGCGGCCGGTGCGGTGCACCTCCCCGCCCAGCGCCTTGGCCATCGCCTGGAACCCGTAGCAGATGCCCAGCACCGGCACGCCGGCCTCGAAGAGGGCGGGGTCGACCTGCGGGGCGTCCTCGGCGTAGACGCTGGCCGGGCCGCCGGAGAGGATGATCGCGGCCGGGTCCTTGGCGAGGATCTCCGCCACCGGCGTGCTGCTGGGGACGATCTCGGAGTAGGCGTCGGCCTCGCGCACGCGGCGCGCGATGAGCTGGGCGTACTGCGCGCCGTAGTCGACGACCAGGACGGGGCGGTGGGCGCGCTCGGCGGCCACCTCGGCGGGCTCGTCGGGGGCGGTCTGCGGGGTCTCGGGCGCGTCCGGCGTCACGTCCCCAGGGTATCGGCCGGGCGGTGCGGGCCCGTCCACCGCCGCCCGCTCGACAGCGCCCCCGCGGCGCGCATAGCTTCGGCGCAGCACACGCCCGCGCGGCGCACGCCCGCGCGGGGCTCGCTCGACGACGAGGAGGCACCGTGCGACCCCCCACCCC
>NZ_JAAALM010000147.1 GCF_009906395.1 Kineococcus indalonis | reverse complement strand
CCCCTGAGCACCCCCCGAGAGGAGCCCCCGTTGGCCACCGGCACGAACCTGCTGGGCGGACCGCCGCCCACCCACCTGCCCGCGCACCCCGAGGTCGACGAGCAGCTGGCCGGCGGCGCCGACCCGGCCGCCGTCGCCGCCGCGCACCCGGCCGCCTCGCTGCCGTGGGCGCTGCTCGCCGAGCGCGCCCTGGGCACCGGGGGCGAGGAGCAGGTCGTCACCGCCTACGCCTTCGCCCGCACCGGCTACCACCGCGGCCTGGACGCGCTGCGCCGCGCCGGCTGGCGCGGGCACGGGCCGGTGCCGTACGCGCACGCGCCCAACCGCGGCTTCCTGCGCGCGCTGGCCGCGCTGCAGCGGGCGGCGGAGGCGATCGGCGAGGACGTCGAGGCCACCCGCTGCCGGGACTTCCTGCGCGACTGCGACCCCGCGGCGGTCACCGAGCTGCTGCCGTGAGCGCCCCCGCGGGGGACGGCCCCGGCCCGGCCGCCACGGGCGCGCCGGTCGTCGTCGTGGGCGCCGGCATCGCCGGGGCCGCGTGCGCGCGGGTGCTCACCGACGCCGGCGTGCCGGTGCGCCTGCTGGACCGCGGCCGCCGCCCCGGCGGCCGGATGAGCGGGCGGCGCGTGGAGACCACCGCGGGCGTGCGCGTCACCGACCTGGGCGCCTCCTACTTCACCGTCTCCGAGGGCTCCGCGGGCGGCCCCGGCGCCGGCTTCGCCGGGCAGGTCGCCGACTGGGAGGCGCGCGGGCTGGCGCGGCGCTGGACGGACACCTTCGCGGTGCTGCGCGGCCGCGCCGCCGACGGCGCCCGCCTGGACGGGACCACCTCCACCGGCCCGTGGCGCTGGGGCGCCCCGGCGGGCCTGCGCAGCCTCGTCGACGACCTGCTGGCCCCGCCGGGCGGGGTCGCGGTGCCGCTGGAGAGCGGCACCGACGTGGAGACCGTCGAGGCCGGCGCCGACGGGCCGGCCGTGGACGGCCGGCGGGCCGCGGCGGTGGTGCTGGCCATGCCGGACCCGCAGGCCGCGGACCTGCTGCCGCGCATGGTCGCCACCCGCCTGGACGTCTCGGCCCGCTGGCACTACCGGCCCTCCATCGCGGTGTACGCGGCGTGGCCGCAGCGCTGGTGGCCGGACTTCGACGGCGCGTTCGTCAACGACAACGACCTGCTGACCTTCCTCGCCGACGACGGCGCCCGCCGCGGCGACGGCGCGCCGGTCCTGGTCGCGCACACCGCCCCGGACCTGTCCGCCGACCACCTCGACGACCCCGTCGCCGTGGTGGCGCCCGTGGTGGCCGAGCTGGGGCCGCTGCTGGCCGGGCGGCCCACGCCGGTGCCCTCCTGGAACCGCGCGCACCGCTGGTCGCTGGCCCAGCCGTACCGCCAGCACGCCGAGGAGCCCTTCGGGCTGGACGAGGCCACCCGCATCGCGGTGTGCGGGGACTCCTGGGGGCGCACCTCCAAGGTGGAGACGGCCTGGGCCTCGGGCACCGCGCTGGGCCGGGAGCTGGCGGGCCGCCTGGCACCCTGACGCGTCGCGGCGCGCCCCGCGCGGGCGGGGTCCGGGGCGGGGACGTGCCGGTAAGCTCGGCGCGGTCCGCGACGGCCCGGCCCGGCCCGGGCGGGGCGGGCCACGTGCACGCAGGACCGAGGAAAGCTCCAGGAAGCAGGGGATGTCATGCCCGCGATCGTGCTCATCGGCGCCCAGTGGGGGGACGAGGGCAAGGGCAAGGCCACCGACGCCCTCGGCGCCCGCGTGGACTACGTCGTGAAGTTCAACGGCGGCAACAACGCCGGGCACACGGTCGTCGTCGGGGACGAGAAGTACGCGCTGCACCTGCTGCCCTCCGGCATCCTCACCCCCGGCGTCACCCCCGTGATCGGCAACGGCGTCGTGGTGGACCCCCGCGTGCTGTTCGAGGAGATCGACGCCCTGACCGCCCGCGGCGTGGACTGCTCGCGGCTGCTGGTCTCCGCCTCCGCGCACGTCATCGCCCCGTACCACCGGGTGCTGGACCAGGTCACCGAGCGCTTCCTGGGCAAGCGCAAGATCGGCACCACGGGCCGCGGCATCGGCCCCACCTACGCCGACAAGATCAACCGCGTCGGCGTGCGCGTGCAGGACCTGTTCGACGAGAGCATCCTGCGGCAGAAGGTCGAGGGCGCCCTCGACCAGAAGAACCACCTTCTCGTGAAGGTCTACAACCGCCGCGCCGTCTCGGTGGGCGAGACCGTCGAGACGCTGCTGTCGTACGCGGAGCGGCTGCGGCCGATGGTGCGCGACGTCAGCCTGGAGCTGACCCGCGCCCTGGACCGCGACGAGATCGTCCTGTTCGAGGGCGGGCAGGCCACGATGCTCGACATCGACCACGGCACCTACCCGTTCGTGACCTCCTCCAACGCCACCGCGGCCGGCGCGTGCACCGGCACCGGCGTGCCGCCGAACCGCGTGGACCGCATCATCGCCGTGGTCAAGGCGTACACCACGCGCGTGGGCGAGGGGCCCTTCCCCACCGAGCTGCTCGACGCCGACGGCGAGAAGCTGCGCCGCGACGGCGGGGAGTACGGCACCACCACCGGCCGCCCGCGCCGCACCGGCTGGTACGACGCGCTCGTGGCGCGCTACACCGCGCGCATCAACGGCGTCACCGACTTCGTCCTCACCAAGCTGGACACCCTCAGCGGCTGGGAGCGCATCCCGGTGTGCGTGGCCTACGACGTGGACGGCGTGCGCCACGACGAGATCCCGGTGTCGCAGAGCGACTTCCACCACGCCAGCCCGGTGTACGAGCACTTCGAGGGCTGGAGCGAGGACATCTCCGCGGCCCGGTCCTTCGCGGACCTGCCCAAGAACGCCCAGCGCTACGTGGAGGCCCTGGAGGAGCTGTCCGGCGCCCGGATCTCCGCCGTGGGCGTGGGCCCGGACCGCGAGCAGACCGTCGTGCGCCACGACCTGCTCGGATGAGCGCGATCCCGCTGTACGAGGCGGCGCTGGACGACGTGCCGCCGCGTGTGCTCTACGAGCTGCTCAAGCTGCGCGTGGACGTCTTCGTGGTGGAGCAGGAGTGCGCCTACCCCGAGCTGGACGGGCGCGACCTCGAGCCCGGCGCGCTGCTGCTGTGGGCGCAGGACCCCGCCGGCCGCGTCGCCGGCACGCTGCGGCTGCTGCGCGAGCCCGGCGACCGCGAGCACGCCCGCATCGGCCGCGTCGCCACCGCCCCCGAGGCCCGCGGGCGCGGCGTGGCCGCCGACCTCATGCGCCGCGCCCTGGAGGTCGCCGGGCAGGCCGAGGTGGTCCTGGACGCCCAGGCGCACCTGGAGGGCTGGTACGGCCGCTTCGGGTTCGTCGTGGACGGCCCGCCCTTCGACGAGGACGGCATCCCGCACGTGCCCATGCGGCGGGCAGCCCCCCGCGCCCTGTGACCGCCCGGGTGAGCGAGGTGCTGGAGTGGGCGCGGGTGCTGCCGCACCGGCGCCCCGGTGACGGCGTGGCGCGCCGGCTGGCGCGGTGGACGACCCCGGAGGTGGTGGCCGACGCGCTCGCCGACGGCGGGCGCGGGCTGCAGGCGCAGCTCGACGGGCTGCCGAGCCGGCGCGACTGGGTCGCCGAGTGCGGCGGGCTGACCGGTGCGGTGCTGGTGCTGGCGGAGGTCGACGCGGCGCTGCGCTGAGGCGGCGGGGCGGGCGCAGCGACCCGCGGGCAGTGACGAGGCGGTCGCGGAGGGTTCCCCTGAAGGGGGCCTGTGGCTACGTTGTGCCTGCCTGCCGCACCCGCTCGCCACACCGACCAACGGAGGTCGCCGTGCGTCGATCAACCCTCCTCCCCACCGCCGCGCTCGCCGTCGGCGCCCTCGTCCTCCCGGCGGCCCCCGCCGCCGCGGTCGACCGGGTGCCCACCCAGCGGCTGCGCGACGCCGTCACCGTCAACGGGATCCTCGGCCACGCCAGGGTCCTGCAGCGCACCGCCGACGCCGAGGGCGGCACCCGCGCCTCCGGCACCCCCGGCTACGAGGCCTCCGCGCGCTACGTCGAGCGGACCCTGCTGGCCGCCGGGTACGACGTGCGGCTGCAGGAGTTCACCTTCCCGTTCTTCCAGGAGCTCACCCCGACGTCGCTGGCCCAGACCGCCCCCGAGGCCGTCGACTACGACACCCTCGCCTTCACCTACTCCGGCAACGGCCGGGTCGAGGCCGTGGCGCAGGCCGTGGACTTCACCGCCACGCTGCCCTCCACCAGCGGCTGCGAGACGTCCGACTTCGCGGGCTTCCCCGACGGCGCGGTCGCCGTGCTGCAGCGCGGGACGTGCACGTTCGCGGTGAAGGCGGCCAACGCGGAGGCGGCCGGCGCGGTCGCCGCCGTCATCGTCAACGCCGGTGTCGAGGACCCCGAGGAGGTCCTCAACGGCACGCTGGGCGAGCCGGGCACCGGCATCCCCGTCGTCGGGCTCAGCGCGGCGGCCGGGGCGCAGCTCGTGGCCGCCGCCACCGCCGGGGAGGTCCGGCTGGCGGTGAACGTCGAGACCCTGCTGGAGGACCGCACCACCTGGAACGTCCTGGCCGACGCGCCCGACGGCGACCGCTCGCGCACCGTCGTGGTCGGCGCCCACCTCGACTCCGTCCTGGAGGGCCCGGGCATCAACGACAACGGCAGCGGCGTCGCGACGGTCCTGGAGATCGCCGAGCAGGTCGCCCAGCTCGGCGGCCGGAACCGCCAGCACCTGCGCTTCGCGTTCTGGGGCGCGGAGGAGTCCGGCCTGCTCGGCTCCACCCACTACGTGCAGTCCCTGTCGGACACCGAGCTGCAGTCGATCTACGCGAACCTGAACTTCGACATGCTCGGCTCGCCGAACTTCGTGCCGTTCGTCTACGACGGCGACCTGTCCGACACCGCGGAGGAGTCCAGCCCCGCCCCGCCCGGTTCCGCGCAGATCGAGGACGTCTTCACCGGCTACCTGAGCTCTCGCGGCGGCTCCGAGCCCACCGCCTTCAGCGGCCGCTCGGACTACGGCCCGTTCATCGCCGCCGGCATCCCCGCCGGCGGGCTGTTCAGCGGCGCCGAGGGCGTCAAGACCGAGGAGCAGGCCGAGCTGTACGGCGGGCAGGCGGGGCAGGCGTACGACGCCTGCTACCACCAGGCGTGCGACACCATCGCCAACGTCTCCACGAGGTCGCTGGCCGTCCTGGGCGACGCCGCCGCCCACGCCGTGCTGACCCTGGCGCGCACCCGCACGGGGTTCTACGAGGACCTCAGCCGCGCGGCGCGCTCCACCCCGGCCCAGGCGCCGCAGGCGGACGACGCCGCCTGAGCGCACCGGTGCCCCGGTGCCCCCGCGCGGGGGGCGCCGGGGCACCGGCAGCGGCGTTCAGACCCCCTGCGGGGCGGGTTCCTGCACGCTCGGCTCCTGCCCGGTCGGCTCGTGCGCGGCGCCCCCCTGGGCGGCCGTGCGGATCGTCAGCCCGTCCAGGTAGGCGGCCACGTTGGCCCGGACCTGCTCGACGCTGTCGCCGCCGAACTTCTCCAGCAGCGCGTCGGCCAGCACCAGCGCCACCATCGCCTCGGCCACCACGCCCGCGGCGGGCACCGCGCACGCGTCGGAGCGCTGGGCGATGGCCTGCGCGGCCTCGCCGGAGGCGGTGTCCACGGTGTCCAGGGCGCGCGGCACCGTGGAGATCGGCTTCATCGCCGCGCGCACCCGCAGCACCTCGCCGTTGCTCATGCCGCCCTCGACGCCGCCGGCGCGGTCGGTGCGCCGGCGCACGGTCATGCCCTCGCGGCCCTCGCCGCCGTCGGTGCGCTCGATCTCGTCGTGCGCGGCCGAGCCGCGGCGCCGGGCCGTCTCGAAGCCGTCGCCGACCTCCACGCCCTTGATGGCCTGGATGCCCATGAGGGCCGCGGCCAGGCGCGCGTCCAGCTTGCGGTCCCAGTGCACGTACGAGCCCAGCCCCGGCGGCAGGCCGTGCACGACGACCTCCACGACACCGCCGAGGGTGTCGCCGGCGGAGTGGGCCTCGTCGACCTCGGCGACCATGCGGGCGCTGGCGGCCGGGTCGGCGCAGCGCACCGGGTCGGCGTCCACGGCGTCGCGCGCGCCGCGGGCGGGCAGGGTGCCCGGCGCCACCTGCACGGTGCCGATGGAGACCACGTGGGAGAGCACCTCCACCCCGGCGGCCTGGGCGAGGAACGCGCGCGCCACCTCGCCCAGCGCGACGCGGGTGGCGGTCTCGCGCGCCGAGGCGCGCTCCAGCACCGGGCGGGCGTCCTCGAAGCCGTACTTCTGCATGCCGGTCAGGTCGGCGTGGCCCGGGCGCGGGCGGGTCAGCGGCGCCGAGCGCCCGCGGGCGGGCAGCCGGCCGGGCTCGTCGTAGCGGCGCCCCTCGGCGTCGGCGGGGTCGGCGGCCATGACCTCCTGCCAGCGCGGCCACTCGCTGTTGCCGATGCGCAGCGCCACCGGCCCGCCCTGGGTGCGGCCGTGGCGGATGCCGCCGATGACCTCCAGCTCGTCCTGCTCGAAGCCCATCCGGGCCCCGCGCCCGTGCCCGAGCCGCCGGCGCGCGAGGGCGGCGCGGATGTCCGCGCTGCTCACCTCGACGCCCGCCGGCAGGCCCTCGAGGATCCCCGCGAGCGCCGGACCGTGGGACTCGCCTGCCGTCAGCCACCGCAACACGGTGCCGATTCTGCCCCACGCCGGCGGCGGCGCCGTCCGCGCGCCCGGCGCGGCGGTCGGCGGAGGCCTGCCGGGTCAGTCGGCCAGTTCGCTGAGCAGCGGGTCGATGCGGTACGGCACCAGCTCGCGCATCGCCAGGGACGTGCGGGTGCGCACCACCCCGGGGATGGACAGCACGTCCTGGCCCACCCGGTACAGGTCGTCGGCGTCGCGGGCGACGACCCGGCACATCAGGTCGCCGTCACCGGTGATGCCGTGCACCTCCAGCACCTCGGGGGTCTCGCGCAGCGCCCGCAGGGTGTCCTCCTGCTGACCCTGGTGGATCTCCACCATGACGAACGCGGAGACGGAGAAGCCGAGCGCGGCCGGTGCCAGGCGCCGGGAGAAGCGGTGCAGCACCCCGTCGGACTCCAGGCGTTCCAGGTGCGCCTGCACCGTGCCGCGGGCGAGGCCGAGCAGTCGCGACAGGCCCAGGACGGTCGCGCGGGGGTCTTCGTCCAGCGCGAGCAGGATCCGGGCGTCGATGGTGTCGAGGCGGCGCACCGGCACATCCTCGCGCATCCGGCGGTGCGGGAGCGGTCATTGTGCCCACCCCGTCGCGCCGGGGCTGTGCAGGTTCCCGGTGCTCAGCCCCGCGGGGTGCCCACGTGGACCACGACCTGGCCGTCGGCGACCTCCACGCGGTGCGTGCGCACCGGGCGGACCGCCGGCGGGCCGGAGGGCTCGCCGGTGCGCAGGTCGAACGCCGAGGCGTGCCGCGGGCACTCCACCGCGCAGTCCTCCACCCACCCGTCGGCCAGGGACTCCCGGGCGTGGGTGCAGGTGTCGTCGATGGCGTACAGCTCGCCGTCGACGTGGAAGACGGAGATCGGGGCGCCGACGCCGGGGCCGTCGTAGCGCACGACCTCGCCCTCGGGCAGGGCCTCGACGGGGCAGACGGCGACCGGTCCGGACGGGCTGGTCTCGCTCACGGCGCGGGCCTCCTGCGGCGGGTGGTGCGGGTGCGGACGCGCCCAGTGTGCCGGACCGGCACCGGCGCACCGGTGCGGGGCGGCGCCCCCGCGCACCGGCGGCACCCGCCCTCACGCACCGGCGGCACCCGCGGCCCGCCAGGACTCCCGCACCGCCGGCGACAGCGGTGCGCCGTCGCGGCGCACGAGCTGCACCCGGGCCACCAGCTTCGGGCGCACCACGCGCAGCACCCGGAAGCGGTGCGGGTCCAGCCCGCCCGCCAGCGAGGACGGCACCACGGCCGCCCCTAGGCCGGCGGCGGCCAGCTCCACCGCCGTCGCCGGTGCCCCGGCCTCCACGGCCACCCGCGGCACCAGCCCGGCGCGCGCGCACGCCTCCTCCAGCACGGTGCGGACCCCGCCGCCGCGCGGCGGGCACACCAGCGGGTGCTCGCACAGCCGGGCCAGCTCGATCGTGCCCGCCGGCCCCGCACGCCCGGCCCGCCCCGCACGTCCCGGCGGGGC
>NZ_JAAALM010000146.1 GCF_009906395.1 Kineococcus indalonis | reverse complement strand
GCGCCGATGGTACTGCTCGGGAGACTGGGTGGGAGAGTAGGACACCGCCGGCCACTCCTCTTTTGTTGGGTGAGTGGTGTCAGGGCCCGTGCCCCCTGGTGGGGGGTGCGGGCCCTTTCCACGTATCCGGGGGGTGTTGTCCTGCAGTGCTTCGGGGGGCGCTGCGCGCGGGGGCGGGCAGCGACGTCCAACAGCACAACCCGCCGCCCGCTCGAGGTGTACGTCTTGGCAGTCAGTCCGCATCCGTGAGGTCCACCACGAGGGTGGTTCCCACCTGCCGGGTGCGCACTCCCCGGAGCGCCTCGACGTCGGCCAGCCACCGCTCCTTGCGGGCCAGGGACGCGCCGGTGGACGAGCGCGAGGTGTCCAGCACGACCACGTCCGGCAGTTGCTGCAGCGGGGTGTCCGGTGACCACCCGACCACGTCGTGCGCGCCGCCCGCGCTGCCGAGCAGGTAGGGGCCGCTGGTGTTGTCCGCCGCCAGGCGCGATCCGTCAGGAAGATCCGCGGTGGCCGCGCGCAGGTCGCGCACGTATCCGCCCGGCTGCCACGTGGACGCTTGCCAGGGCGCCGGCAGGTCCCGCACGGGCAGCACGAGCGCGGTGGTCGTCCAGGACGCCAGCGCCGCCACCACGGCCGCTGCGGACACAACCCTTGCTCCGGCTCGGCCGTGTCCGCGCAGGCGCTGCAGCACGTCCACCAGCGCCACGCCGGCCACGGGGACCAGCACCGCGCCGTAGTGCAGCCCCGGCGACCAGTAGCTCGGGGTGGCCGAGGCCAGCCGCCACGCCAGCGTCGGCACTACGAGCAGCGCCACCGGCGAGGTCACCCACAGCAGCCCACCGCCGGCCAGCGCGGTCAGCAGCACCCACCCGCGCAGCCGCAGCGCCTCCCCAGCCGGCACCGGCTCCGGCGGCGCGGCGGTGCTCGAGGAGCCGCCGAACGCGGCCAGCCGGCTCAGGTCGTGCGCGGGGTCGACGGCCAGCATCGTCGCGAAGGCCACCGCCACCCCGGTGACCGCCACCGCGCCCAGCAGCAGACCCAGCCGGCGCCTGCCGCGCGACCACAGCAGGACCGCCACCACCGCCACGGTGGCGCCCAGGTCCTCCTTGACGAGCAGGAGCGGTACCGACCACGCCGCCGCTGCTCCGTGCCGGCGCTCCAGCAGGGCCGTGGCCGTCAGCGCCAGCAGCGGCACGGCCAGGCACACCTCGTGCACGTCGAAGCGGGCTGCGGCCAGCGTGGCGTGGGCGCCGGCGACCCCCGCCGCCACCGCGACGGCCGCCGGCAGCGGCAGGTGCCGCACCGCGCAGCGCGCCACCAGCGCGGTGCCCAGCCCCAGCAGCAGCGCCTGCAGCACGATCAGCGAGCGCGGGTCCGGCCACAACGCCCACGCCGGGCCGAAGACGGCCGTGGCGGGCGAGAAGTGGTCGCCGAGCAGGGGTGTGCCGCCCAGCACGCCGGAGACCGGCAGGCGCAGGTGCGCCCACGACGCCGCCGACTGGCTGAAGATGCCGAGGTCGTAGTTGGAGGCCATCCCGCGGTGGAACTGGCCCAGCCCCACGCTCGCGCACACCAGGGCCGAGACCACCCCGGCGAGCACCACCAGGACCCGCCCGGCGGTGCGTCCGGGCGGGCGCGCGGCGACGGGGGCGGGGCGGGCGGTGCTGCGCAGCGTGCTCATCGCCGTCGATGATGTCCACCGCCCCGGCCGGGCGCCCGCCGACGCGCCCACCGTCCACCGGTGACTCCCGGCGGGGCACCCGGTGCTCCCCGGGTGCCCGCGCGCAGCGCGCCGGGTGCCGCCCGCGCGCACCTAGACTCTCCTGGTCACCCGCGGGCGCCCGCGCGCCGGTGGTGACCCACCCAGCCGACCCACGCCCACGAGGAGCCCCGTGGCAGTCCAGCCGATCCGCCTGTTCGGCGACCCGGTCCTGCGCCAGCGCGCCGAGGAGGTCACGACCTTCGACAAGGAGCTGCGCAAGCTGGTCAAGGACCTCGAGGACACGATGCTCGCCGCGCCCGGCGCCGGCCTGGCCGCCCCCCAGCTCGGCGTGGGCCTGCGCGTGTTCACCTACCACGCCGACGGGGAGCTCGGCCACCTGGTCAACCCGGTGCTCGACCTCTCCGAGGAGTGCCAGGAGGGCGACGAGGGGTGCCTGTCCTTCCCGGGCATCGTCGCCGACACCCGCCGCGCGCTGCACGTGGTCGCCAAGGGCTTCGACGTGCACGGCGAGCCGATCACGGTCACCGGCTCGGAGTTCAAGGCCCGCGCCCTCCAGCACGAGACCGACCACCTCGACGGCGTCCTGTTCATCGACCGCCTCGACAAGGCGCAGCGCAAGATGGCGCTGAAGGCGGTGCGCGAGGCCGAGTGGCTGGGTCAACCGGCCCCGCAGGTCAAGGTCTCCCCGCACGCCACCTTCGGACAGGCGAGGTAGTGCGCCTCGTCCTCGCCGGCACCCCCGACGTCGCCGTCGCCTCCCTGGACGCGCTGCTGGCCTCGTCCCACGAGGTCGCCGCGGTGGTCACCCGTCCCGACGCCCCCGCCGGCCGCGGCCGGCGCAGCGCCGCCTCCGCCGTCGCCCAGCGCGCCCGCGAGGTGGGCCTGCCGCTGCTGCAGCCGGCCAGCCCGCGCGAGCCCGCCTTCCTGGCCGAGCTCGCGCGGCTGGAGCCGGACGCCTGCCCCGTCGTCGCCTACGGCGCCCTGGTGCCGCGCGCCGCGCTGGACGTGCCGCGGCTGGGGTGGGTCAACCTGCACTTCTCCCTGCTGCCGGCCTGGCGCGGCGCGGCCCCCGTGCAGCGCGCCGTCATGGCCGGTGACGACGTCACCGGGGCCTGCGTCTTCCGGCTCGAGGAGGGCCTGGACACCGGCCCCGTGCTCGGCTCGCTCACCGAGCCGGTCGGGTCGCGCGACACCGCCGGCGACCTGCTGCAGCGCCTGGCCCAGCGCGGGGCGCACCTGCTGGTCGACGTCCTGGACGCGCTGGCCGCCGGCACGGCCGCCGCGGTGCCGCAGCCGGCGGAGGGCGTCAGCCTCGCCCCGAAGATCACCGTGGAGGAGGCCCGCGTGGACTGGCGCGCCGGGCCGGCCGAGGTGGACCGGCGGGTGCGCGGCTGCACCCCCGACCCCGGCGCGTGGACGACCTTCCGCGGCGAGCGCCTGAAGCTGGCCCCGGTGCTGCCGCTGGCCGGGCAGGGACCCGGTGCCGGGCGCGTCGTGGTCGAGAAGCGCCGCGTCCTGGTGGGCGCCGGCGACGGGCTGGTCGAGCTGGGGCAGGTCCAGCCGGCCGGCAAGCGGGCGATGCCCGCGGTGGACTGGGCCCGCGGCGTGCGGCCCGGGGACGAGGAGCTGCAGTGACGCCCGAGCGCGGACCCCACGGGTCCCCCCGCAGCCAGGGCGCCCGCGGCGCCCGCGGACCGGCCCGCGGACCGGCGGCGGAGCGCCCCCGCGGGCCGGAGCCCCGGCGCGGGGTGAAGCAGGACCGCTACACCCGCGTCGACGACGCGCGCCGCGTGGCCTTCGCCGTGCTGCGCGCGGTGGCGGAGGAGGACGCCTACGCCAACCTCGTCCTGCCCAAGCTGCTGCGCCAGCGCCGCCTGGGCGGGCGCGACGCCGCCTTCGCCACCGAGCTGGCCTACGGCGTGCTGCGCGGGCGCGGCACCTACGACGCGCTGCTGGCCACCGTCGTGGACCGCCCCCTCACCGACCTGGACGCCGGCGTCCTGGACGTCCTGCGCCTGGGGGCGCACCAGCTGCTGGCGATGCGGGTGCCCGACCACGCCGCCGTGGCCACCACGGTGGCGCTGGCGCGCAGCGAGCTGGGCGCCGGGCCCTCCGGGCTGGTCAACGCGGTGCTGCGCAGCGTCGTGGGCCGCGAGCTGGGCCCGTGGCTGGAGGAGGTGGCCCCGCCGGCCGGCACCGACGACGGCTGGGCGGTGCGCACCTCGCACCCGCAGTGGGTGGTGCGCTCCCTGCGCGAGGCGCTGCGCGCGCACGGGCACGACGTCGCCGAGCTGGGCGCGCTGCTGGCCGCGGACAACACCCCCGCCGCGGTGGCCCTGACGGTGCTGCCGGGCCTGGCCGAGCCGGCCGAGCTGCTCAGCGACGACCGCGCCCTGACGGTGCGCCCGGGACGCTGGTCGCCGACCGCGGTGGTGCTCGAGCGCGGCGACCCCGGCCTGGTGCCGGCGGTGCGCGCCGGCCGGGCGCGCGTGCAGGACGAGGGCAGCCAGCTCGTGGCGCACGTGCTGGCCGCCGCCGACGTCGAGGGCCGCGACGAGCGCTGGCTGGACCTGTGCGCCGGGCCCGGCGGCAAGGCGGCCCAGCTGGCCGCCGCGGCCGTGCTGCGCGGGGCGCACCTGACGGCGGTGGAGCTCGCCCCGCACCGCGCCGAGCTGGTGCGCTCCTCGCTGGCCGCCGTGCCCGCCGGTCCGCTGGGGCCCGTGGAGGTGCGCGTCGGCGACGGCCGCGAGGTCGGTGCCGACCAGCCCGGCGCGTACGACCGCGTCCTGGTGGACGCGCCGTGCACCGGTCTGGGCGCGCTGCGCCGTCGGCCCGAGGCGCGCTGGCGGCGCACCCCGGCCGACCTGGGGGCGCTGGGTCCGCTGCAGCGCGACCTGCTCGCCTCGGCGATCGACGCGCTGCGGCCCGGCGGGGTGGTGGCCTACGCCACCTGCTCGCCGGTGCTGGCCGAGACGCGCCTGGTCGTCGACGACGCGGTCAAGGCCGCGGCCCGGCGCGGGGTGGGCGTGGAGCGCCTGGACACCCCGGCGGTGCTGGCGCGGGTGGCGCCGCAGCTGCCGGGCGCCGCCGCGGGCAGCGCGGTGCAGCTGTGGCCGCACACCCACGGCACCGACGCGATGCACGTGGCGCTGCTGCGCCGCACCTCCTGAGGCGCGCGGGGGTCCGTCCCGCGCCCGTTCCCGCGGGCCTGCCGCCCGGCGCCGCGCGCGCCGGGCAGGATGGGCGGGTGACCTGGGTCGAGGAAGTCCACCGGCGCGCCGACGAGCAGCTGCCGGACTACGTGGCGGCGTACTTCTCCACCTCCGCCGGCTACGGGCAGTGCCAGCGCGAGGGCCTGCAGGCGTGGGACGCGCTGCGGCTGCGGCCCAGCGTGCTGCGCGACACCAGCGCGGTGTCCACGGCCACCACCGTGCTGGGCACCCCGGTGGCCTTCCCCGTGCTGGTGGCGCCGATGGCGCAGCAGGTGGCCGCCCGCCCGCAGGGGGAGGTCCTCACCGCCCGCGCGGCCGCCGCGGCCGGCACGCTGCTGGGGGTGTCCACCAACACCGGCGTCGCCTTCGCCGACGTCGCCGCCGCCGGCGCGCCGTGGTGGTACCAGGTGTACGTCATGCAGGACCGCTCCCTGACGCAGCGCCTGGTGGAGCGGGCCGCCGCCGCGGGCGCGGGCGCCCTGGTGCTCACCGTGGACACCACCGCCCTGGCGCCGGCGCTGCCCAGCGTGGAGCCCACCGACTGGCCCGAGACGTACCGCAAGGCGCGGGTGGTCAACCTCACCGACGCCGAGCGCGAGGCCGCCGGCCCGCACGCGATGCGCTCGGCGGAGGACCTGACCCCCGACGTCATCGGCTGGCTGCGCGAGCTGACGGGTCTGCCGGTGGCCGTCAAGGGGGTGCTCACCGCCCGCGACGCGCGCCGCTGCGTGGACGCCGGCGCCGACGCCGTGATCGTCTCCACGCACGGCGGCCGGCGCCTGGGCACCTCCGTCACCAGCGTGCGCGCCCTGCCGGAGGTCGTCGCCGAGGTGGGCGGCGAGGTGGAGGTCCACGTGGACTCCGGCGTGCGCGAGGGCCACCACGTGGTGGCGGCGCTGGCGATGGGGGCGCGGGCGGTGCACGTGGGCCGGCCGGTGATGTGGGGCCTGGCCGCCGACGGGCAGGCGGGGGTGGCCGCCGTGCTGGAGCGGCTGCGCGCCGACACGGTCACCACCCTGCGCCAGCTCGGCGTGCCGGGCGTGGCGCAGCTGCACCCCTCGGACGTGGCGCGCCCCTGAGCCGGGCCGGGGCCCCGGCCCGGGGGAGCTGACCGGGGGAGCTGACCCGGGGCCCCGACACGCCCGACGCGCGCTCGAGGTGCGCGCCGGGTCCGGGGCGAGCAGCGTTGGACGTCGACCGCACCACCAGGAGGACCTCGTGCCGCTCGAACCCGCCGGAACCGCGCAGGACGCCCCGTCCCGCGAGACCACCACCACCGCCGACGGCCGTGCCGCGGCGGACGGCGACGCCCCCGAGGGGGGCGTCGCCGGGGAGATCACCTACGACGAGCAGCGCTACCCCGCGCGCCCGCAGCGGCTGCGCCCGCGCGCGCAGCTGCGCGGCGGGCGCGGCACCGCCCGGCGCGTGGCCGACCCGCGCGCGGCGGACGGCGACAACCCCGCGTACGTGCAGTGGCTGGTGGGCCAGTCCATGCTCGCCGACGCCGACGTGCTGTCCCGGCAGCTGTCGGGCCAGCCCAGCATGTGGCGCAACCCGTACGCGCGCCCCGACGCGCGCCGGGCGCTGGCCACCGCCTCGGTGTGGTTCACCGCCTACCCGATCTCGCTGATCAACCGGCCCGGGGAGTCGTTCCTGGCCTCGCTGGGCAGCGACGAGCTGTGGCAGGCCTTCCAGCGCATCGGCATCGACGCGGTGCACACCGGCCCCGTCAAGCGCGCCGGCGGGTTGAGCGGCTGGAGCGAGACGCCCAGCGTCGACGGGCACTTCGACCGCATCAGCACCCACATCGACCCGCTCTTCGGCACCGAGGAGGAGTTCCGGGAGGTGTGCGAGGTCGCCGACCGCCACGGCGGCAGCGTCATCGACGACATCGTGCCCGGCCACACCGGCAAGGGCGCGGACTTCCGTCTGGCCGAGATGGCCTACCGCGAGTACCCGGGCATCTACCACATGGTGGAGGTCCCCGAGGAGGACTGGCACCTGCTGCCCGAGGTGCCCGCGGGCGAGGACGCGGTCAACCTCGACGCGGCGGCCGAGAAGCAGCTGGCCGACCACGGCTACATCATCGGCGCCCTGCAGCGGGTGATCTTCTACGCGCCGGGGGTGAAGGAGACCAACTGGTCGGCCACCGCGCCGGTGACCGGCGTGGACGGCAAGGTGCGCCGCTGGGTGTACCTGCACTACTTCAAGCAGGGCCAGCCGTCGATCAACTGGCTGGACCCCACCTTCGCCGGCATGCGCCTGGTCATCGGCGACGCCCTGCACTCCCTGGGCGACCTGGGCACCCACGGCCTGCGCCTGGACGCCAACGGCTTCCTGGGCGTGGAGAAGTCCGCCGAGGGGTTGCCGGCGTGGTCGGAGGGGCACCCCCTCTCGCACGCGGCGAACCACGTCATCGCCGGCATGGTGCGCAAGGTCGGCGGGTTCACCTTCCAGGAGCTGAACCTGACGATGGAGGACATCCGCGACACCGGCCGCGTCGGCGCGGACCTGTCCTACGACTTCGTCAACCGCCCCGCCTACCACCACGCCCTGGCCACCGGGGACACCGAGTTCCTGCGCCTGACGCTGCGCACGTGCCTGGAGACGGGCGTGGAGCCGGTCAGCCTCGTGCACGCCCTGCAGAACCACGACGAGCTCACCTACGAGCTGGTGCACTGGGCGACGCTGCACGCGGCCGACACCTTCGCCTTCCGCGGCCGCGAGGTCACCGGTGCGGAGCTGGCCGAGACGGTGCGCGCGGACCTGCTGGCCCACCTGACCGGCGAGGCCGCCGACTACAACCACGTCTTCACCACCAACGGCATCGCCTGCACCTCCGCCTCCGTGATCGCCGCCACCCAGGGGCTGCGCACCCTGGACGACGTCGACGAGCAGCACGTGGAGGGCATCCGCCGGGCGCACCTGCTGATGGCGATGTTCAACGCCTGGCAGCCGGGCGTCTTCGCCCTGTCCGGGTGGGACCTGACGGGCACCCTGCCGGTGCCGGTGGAGCAGGTGCGCGACCTGGTCGCCGGCGGCGACACCCGCTGGGTGCACCGCGGCGCCCACGACCTCATGGACGTCGCGCCGGAGGCGACCGCCTCCGCCTCCGGGATGCCGCGCGGGCGCTCGCTGTACGGCTCGCTGCCCGCGCAGCTGGAGTCGGAGACGTCGTTCGCCTCGGGCCTGAAGCAGCTGCTGGCGG
>NZ_JAAALM010000145.1 GCF_009906395.1 Kineococcus indalonis | reverse complement strand
GTGCTCGCCCGCGCCCACCACGGCTCGGTCTCCAAGGAGCAGCGCGCCCTCATCGAGGAGGAGCTCAAGGCCGGCCGGCTGCCGGCGGTGGTGGCCACCTCCAGCCTGGAGCTGGGCATCGACATGGGCGCCGTCGACCTCGTCGTCCAGGTGGAGTCCCCGCCCAGCGTGGCCAGCGGCCTGCAGCGCGTGGGGCGCGCCGGGCACCAGGTGGGCGCCGTCTCGCGCGGCGTGCTGTTCCCGAAGTTCCGCGGCGACCTGCTGCAGACGGCCGTGGTCGTCGAGCGGATGCGCGACGGGCGCATCGAGGAGCTGCGGGTGCCGGCCAACCCGCTGGACGTGCTGGCCCAGCAGGTCGTGGCGATGGTCGC
The DNA here is from genome assembly GCF_009906395.1 of Kineococcus indalonis. Classification (GTDB taxonomy): domain Bacteria; phylum Actinomycetota; class Actinomycetes; order Actinomycetales; family Kineococcaceae; genus Kineococcus; species Kineococcus indalonis. Next base: position 7,800 of record NZ_JAAALM010000145.1, on the reverse strand, counting down.
GATGGACGAGTGGACCGTGCCGGAGCTGCACGAGCTGGTCCGGCGCGCCGCCCCGTTCGCCACCCTGTCGCGCGCGGTCCTCGACGCGGTCCTGGACATGCTCTCCGGGCGCTACCCCAGCGACGAGTTCGCCGAGCTGCGCCCGCGCCTGGTGTGGGACCGCGTCACCGAGACCCTCACCGCCCGGCCCGGCGCCCAGCGCCTGGCGGTCACCAGCGGCGGCACCATCCCCGACCGCGGGCTGTTCGGCGTGTTCCTGGCGAGCGGCGAGGGGCCGGGGCGGCGCGTGGGCGAGCTCGACGAGGAGATGGTCTACGAGTCGCGCGTCGGCGACGTCATCACGCTGGGTTCCTCGGCGTGGCGGGTGGAGGACATCACCCACGACCGCGTGCTGGTCACCCCCGCGCCCGGGCAGCCGGGCCGGCTGCCCTTCTGGCACGGCGAGGCGCTGGGGCGCCCGGCGGAGCTGGGCCGGGCGCTGGGCGCGTTCGTGCGCGAGCTGGGCTCGCTGGACGGCGGCTTCACCGGCGCCGCGGCCCGCGAGCGGGTGCTGGCCTCCGGCATGGACGAGTGGGCCACCGACAACCTCGTCGCGTACCTGGCCGAGCAGCAGGAGGCCACCCGCCACGTGCCCGACGACCGCACGGTCGTGGTCGAGCGCTTCCGCGACGAGCTGGGCGACTGGCGCATCTGCGTGCACTCCCCCTTCGGCGGGCAGGTGCACTCCCCGTGGGCGCTGGCGCTGGGCGCGCGCATGCGTGAGCGCTTCGGCGTCGACGTGCAGGCCATGCCCGCCGACGACGGCATCGTGCTGCGCCTGCCCGACCTGGACCTGCCCGAGGGGCAGGGCCCGGACGTGGCCGACCTCGTCGTGCTGGAGGCCGACGAGGTCGCCGAGCTGGTCACCGCGGAGATCGGCGGCTCGGCGCTGTTCGCCGCCCGCTTCCGCGAGTGCGCCGCCCGCGCGCTGCTGCTGCCGCGGCGCCAGCCGGGCAAGCGCCAGCCGCTGTGGCAGCAGCGCCAGCGGGCCGCCTCGCTGCTGCAGGTGGCCAGCCGGTTCGCCAGCTTCCCGATCGTGCTGGAGACGGTGCGCGAGTGCCTCTCGGACGTCTTCGACGTCACGGGTCTGGAGCAGCTCATGCGCGACCTCGCCGCCCGGGAGGTGCGGGTGGTGGAGGTGGAGTCGCAGCAGCCCTCGCCGTTCGCGCGCGGGCTGATGTTCGGCTACGTCGCGCAGTTCCTCTACGAGGGCGACTCCCCGCTGGCCGAGCGCCGCGCCGCGGCCCTGGCGCTGGACCCGAGCCTGCTGGCCGAGCTGCTGGGGCGCGGGGAGGGCGCGGCGCTGCGCGACCTGCTGGACCCCGAGGCCGTGGAGCGCACCGAGGCCGAGCTGCAGCGGCTTGCGCCCACCCGCCGCTGCGCCGACGCCGAGGACGTCGCGGACCTGCTGCGGGTCCTGGGCCCGCTGACGACCGCGGAGGTCGCCGACCGCAGCGGCCGCTCCGCCCCCGACGAGGAGCCCGTCCACGTGCCCGAGGGGGAGGTGGCGCGCTGGCTGGTGTCCCTGGAGGAGGCGCGCCGGGTCATCCGGGTGCGCGTGGCCGGCCAGGAGCACTGGGCCGCGATCGAGGACGCCGGTCGGCTGCGCGACGGCCTGGGCACCCCGCTGCCGGTGGGGGTGCCCGAGGCGTTCACCGAGCCGGTCGCCGACCCCCTGGGGGAGCTGTTCGGGCGCTACGCGCGCACCCGCGGGCCCTTCACCGTGGTGCAGGCCGCCGCGCGCTTCGGCGTGGGCCGGGCGGTGGCGCACGACGCGCTGCGGCGCCTGCAGGCCGCCGGCCGGCTCGTCGAGGGCGAGCTGCGCCCGGGCGGCACCGGGCTGGAGCTGTGCGACGCGGACGTGCTGCGGGTGCTGCGCCGCCGCTCGCTGGCGGCGCTGCGCGCCGACGTCGAGCCCGTCGCCCCGCGCGACCTCGCGCGGTTCCTGCCGGCCTGGCAGGGCGTGGGCACCGGGCTGCGCTCGCGGCTGCGCGGGGCGGACGGGGTGCTGCGCGCCGTGGAGCAGCTGGCCGGCGCCGTCGTGCCGGCCAGCGCCCTGGAACCGCTGGTGCTGGCCGCGCGGGTGGAGGGCTACTCCCCGGCGATGCTCGACGAGCTGACCACCGCGGGGGAGGTCGTGTGGGCCGGGCACGGCGACCTCGCCGGCGACGACGGCTGGGTCTCGCTGCACCCGGCGGACCTGGCACCGCTGACGCTGCCGGACCCGGCCGAGTCCGAGGTGCCCGTGGACACCGAGCTGCACCGCGCGGTGCTGGAGGCGCTCGGCGGCGGGGGCGCCTTCTTCTTCCGCGCCGTGTCCGAGGCCGTCGGCTCCACCGACGACGCCGCCCTGACCGACGTGCTGTGGGACCTCGTGTGGTCCGGGCACCTCACCAACGACACGCTGGCGCCGCTGCGCAACCGCCTCGGCGGCGGGCGCGGGGCGCACCGCACGAAGAAGGCCGCGCCGCGCCCGCGCTACGCCCGCTACGGCGCGGCGCGGCGCCCCGGTGCGGGGCTGCGCGCGGCGCGCGCGGAGCTGCCCACGCGCAGCGGGCCGCCGTCGGCGGCGGGCCGCTGGTCGCTGCTGCCGGAGCTGGAGACCGACGCGACCGTGCGCGCGCACGCCGCCGCGGAGGTCCTGCTGGACCGGCACGGGGTGCTCACGCGCGGCGCGGTGGCCGCCGAGCGGGTGCCGGGCGGGTTCGCCGCCGCGTACCGCGTGCTGGCCGCCTTCGAGGAGGCCGGGCGGGCCCGGCGCGGCTACTTCGTCGAGGGGCTGGGCGCCTCGCAGTTCGCGAGCACCGGGGCGGTGGACCGCCTGCGCGACTCCGCCCGCCCGCTGGGCGGGCGCAGCCCCTCCCAGCGCCGCGACGAGCGGGCCGAGGCCCGGCCGGGCGCGCTGGTGCTGGCCGCCACCGACCCCGCCAACCCGTACGGCGCGGCCCTGCCGTGGCCCGAGCGCCCGGGGGCCAGCGCGGGCGCCACCGGGCACCGGCCCGGGCGCAAGGCGGGCGCGCTGGTGGTGCTCGTCGACGGTGAGCTCGTGCTGTACGTCGAGCGCGGCGGGCGCTCGGTGCTCTCGTGGAGCGAGGAGGGCGAGCCGCTGCAGGCGGCGGCCGACGCCCTGGCGCTGGCCGTGCGCGACGGCGCGCTGGGCAAGCTGACCGTCGAGCGCGCCGACGGCGCGGAGGTGCTGACGGCCGCCTCGCCGCTGGGCGCGGCCCTGGAGGCGGCGGGCTTCCACGCCACCCCGCGCGGCCTGCGGATCCGCGCGTGAGCCGCCGGCGCGCGGGGGCGGCGGTCCGTGCCCGAGGGTGACGTCGTCTGGCGCACCGCGCGGCGCCTGCACGCGGCGCTGGCCGGGCGCGAGGTGCTCTCCAGCGACCTGCGCTGGCCCAGCCTGGCGACGGCCGACCTGTCCGGCCGGGACGTGCTGGAGGTCGTCAGCGCCGGCAAGCACCTGCTGACCCGGCTGGCGGGCACCGCGGGCGAGGCACCGCTGACCCTGCACAGCCACCTGCGCATGGAGGGTTCCTGGTACGTGGAGCGCACCGGCTCCGACGGGAACGGTCGGCGCTCGGCGTCGGGGGTGCGCGCGGTGCTCGTCACCGCGGCGTGGACGGCGGTCGGGCACCGGCTGGGGGTGCTGGAGCTGGTGCCCACCGCCGCGGAGGGCGACCTCGTGGGTCACCTGGGCCCGGACCTGCTCGGGCCGGGCTGGGACACGGCAGAGGCGCGGCGGCGCCTGCTGGCCGCGCCCGGGCGCGCGCTGGGCGAGGCGCTGCTGGACCAGCGGGTGCTGGCGGGGGTGGGCACCTTCTACATGGCAGAGGCGTGCTTCCTGGCCGGGGTGAGCCCGTGGACGCCGGTGGGCGACCTGCCGGACCCGGCGGCGTTCCTGCGGCTGGTGCACCGGCTGCTGGACGCGAACAAGGACCGCGTGCAGCAGGTCACCACGGGCGACCTGCGCCGGGGCCGGCAGAACTACGCTCACGCCCGCTCCGGGCTGCCGTGCCTGCGCTGCGGCACCACCGTGCGGGTGGCGCTGATCGGGCGCGCCCCGCAGGAGCGCACGGCCTTCTACTGCCCGCGCTGCCAGCCGGGGCCGGCGCCGACCGACGACGGCCGCGCCCAGCAGCCCCTGGGCGCGCAGCCGCGCCGCCGCGCCCACGCGTCAGCGGCGCGCCCGGCGTACCGGGCGCGCCGCTGAGGGGCGTGCGGGTGGTGCTCGGAGGTGGTGCGCCTCAGGCGGCCGGCAGCAGGCGCCGGCGCAGGACGAGCTCCAGCTCCTCCGGCAGCCCGTCCAGCTCCAGGGGGAACTCGCTGCCGCGGCCGGCGACGAGGTCCTCCAGCGCGGAGTCCACGATCGCGTCGACGGCCTGGTCGACGACGACGTCCACGGGCTCGGCCCCGTGCCCGGAGGACGCCTCGGGAGCCTCCTCCAGGGCCGGGCGCGCCGGCTGCGGCGCCACGGCGGGCGCCGCCTCGACGACGGGCAGGCGCGCGGCGGTGGCCACGCCGCCGGCGCCCTTGGGCGAGGTGCGCGGCGAACCCGGGGTGGGCACCACGCCCTCGGCGGCGTAGGGGCGGTGACCGCCCTCCTCGTCGGCGATGCGGCGGGTCACCTCGCCCAGCACGTGGGACAGGGGGACGTCCAGGGCCGTGCAGATGGAGGCCAGCAGCTCGCTGGAGGCCTCCTTCTGGCCGCGCTCCACCTCGCTGAGGTAGCCGAGCGAGACGCGGGCGGTCGAGGAGACCTCCCGCAGGGTGCGCTGCTGCCCGCGCCGCTCGTCGCGCAGCACGTCACCGATCGTCCGGCGGAGCACGACCATGCGGCGGCCTCCCTCAGGGAGTCGAGGGGGCAGGCCTCGGAGGGCCGGTCGTCCGTTCGGCGCTCCTCGGTGGCTGCCCGTACTGGAACCACCACCGTACCCCGGGGAACGCGTCGGGGTCGTGGTGGGAACGGAGTTGCGCACGATCAGCTCAACTCTCGGCGGGCGCCCGGTGTTCCGCGCCGCCGACGGCAGCGACGAGGGTCACGTCCGCGCGTCGAGCACCCCGGCGAGGTCGGCGAGCACCGCCTCCACCGCCCCGCGGCGCACCGCGGCGCGCTCCCCCGCCAGCGCCAGGCGGCGGGCCACGGCGCCGCCGGGCAGCGCGTCGGCGGCCACGGCCACGTAGACGGTGCCGGCCTCGTGGCCGTCGGCGGGGCCCGGACCGGCCACGCCGGTGGTGGCCAGCCCGACGTCCGCGCCCAGGCGCTCGCGCACCCCGCGCGCCATCTGGCGGGCCACCTCGGCGTCCACCGGCCCGGTGCGGGCCAGCAGCCGCGCGTCCACGCCGAGCACGGAGGTCTTCAGCTCGGTGGCGTAGGCGACGACCGCCCCGCGCACCACCGCGGAGGCGCCCGGCACGTCCACGAGCGCCGCGCACACCAGCCCGCCGGTCAGGGACTCGGCGGTCGCCACGCTCAGCCCGGCCGCCCGCAGGGCCGCCACGACGCCCGCCGCCGGCGGCAGCGGCCCGCCCGCACCCGGTCCGCCCGCAGCCGGCGCGCTCACCGGCGCAGCAGCTTCAGGCCGGCGGTGAGGTACCCGCGGGCGCTGGTCAGGGTGAGCACCACCGCCACCAGCACCAGCGCCAGCAGCGGCCAGCGCGTCCAGCCGGGCAGGGGCAGCACGAGCAGGCCGACGGCGACGGTCTGCACGACCGTCTTCACCTTGCCGCCGCGGTCGGCGGGGATGATCACGCCGCGGCGGATGACGAGGAAGCGCAGGAGCGTGACGAGCACCTCGCGGGCGAGGATCACGACGGTCATCCACCACGGCACCCGGCCCTGCAGCGACAGCACCAGCAGGCCGGTGCCGATGAGGGCCTTGTCGGCGAGGGGGTCGGCGACCTTGCCGAAGTCGCTGACGGTGCCCCAGCGGCGCGCCAGGTGGCCGTCGTAGCGGTCGGTGATGCTGGCGGCGACGAAGACGGCCGTGGCGGCCAGCCGCCAGCGCCAGTCCTGCCCGCCGTCGTGGGCGAGGAACCAGGCGAACAGCGGCACGAACAGCAGCCGCAGGACCGTCAGCGCGTTGGGCAGGTGCAGGCGGTGCGCGGTGCGCCACTCGAAGCGCGCCGGGCGCTGCGGCGGCTGCTCCGGGCGGTCCGTGCGGCTGCTCACGCCGGCACCGGCGCGGCGGCCCCCACGAGCGGCTCGGCGAGCAGGTCGGCGCCGGAGACGCCGGTGACGCGGGCGCGCACCAGGTCGCCGACGGCCGCGCGCGCGCCCGGGGGCAGGTCCAGCTCGGTCTCGCCGTCCACGTCGGGACCCTGGTGGGCGGCGCGGCCCACGACGCGCGGGTCGCCGTCCTCGTCGACGACGGACTCCACGAGGACCTCCACGACCTCGCCCAGGCGCTCCTCGGCGCGCTGGGCGACCAGCTCCTCCACGAGGCGGCTGACGCGGTCGGCGCGGGCGGCGACCACGTCGTCGGGCAGCTTGCCGTCCAGGCCGGCGGCCTCGGTGCCGTCCTCGTCGGAGTAGCCGAAGACGCCGACCACGTCGAGGCGGGCGCGCTCCAGGAACGAGCACAGCTCGTCCACGTCGTCCTCGGTCTCGCCGGGGAAGCCGACGATGACGTTGGAGCGGATGCCCGCCAGGGGCGCGCGCTCGCGCACCTGCTCCAGCAGGTCCAGGAACGGCCCGGTGCCGCCGAAGCGGCGCATGCGGCGCAGCACCGCGGGCGAGGAGTGCTGGAAGGACAGGTCGAAGTACGGCACGACGCCGGGGGTGGAGGTGAGCGCGTCCAGCAGGCCGGGGCGCACCTCGGCGGGCTGCAGGTAGGACACGCGCACGCGCTGGATCCCCTCCACGGCCGCCACCCGCGGCAGCAGGGCCTCCAGGGCGCGCAGGTCGCCGAGGTCCTTGCCGTAGCTGGTGGTGTTCTCGCTGACGAGGAAGACCTCCTTGACGCCCTGCCCGGCCAGCCAGCGCGCCTCGGCGAGGACCTCGTCGGCGGGGCGGGAGACGAAGGAGCCGCGGAAGGCGGGGATGGCGCAGAAGGTGCAGCGCCGGTCGCAGCCGGCGGCGATCTTCACGGGCGCCCACGGCCCGGAGCCCAGGCGGCGGCGCACCACGCGCGGGCCGCTGGCGGGGGCCAGCCCGTCGGGCAGGTCGGGCAGCTGGACGGCGGCGCGGGCGGCCTGGCGCTCGGCGGGGGCCAGCGGCAGCAGGGTGCGCCGGTCGCGCGGCACGTGCGCCCGGGGCCGCTCGCCGTGCAGGACCGCCTCGAGGTGGCTGGAGAGGTCGGCGTAGGAGTCGAAGCCGAGCACGGCGTCGGCCTCGGGCAACGACTCGGCCAGGTCCCTGCCGTAGCGCTCGGCCAGGCACCCGACGGCCACGACGGCGCCGGTGCGGCCGGACTCCTTCAGGTCGGCGGCGGCCAGGACGGTGTCGATGGAGTCCTTCTTGGCCTGCTCGACGAACCCGCAGGTGTTGACGACCGCGACGTCGGCGCCGTCGGGGTCGTCGACGAGGTCCCACCCGGCGTCGGCGAGCCGGCCCGCCAGCTCCTCGGAGTCCACGTCGTTGCGGGCGCACCCGAGGGTGACGAGGGCGACGGAGCGTCGTTGCGCGGAGGTGCCTGGCACGCCCCCAGGGTACGCAGTCCCGCGGGGCCCGGCCGTCCGCGCGGGTCAGAGCGCGCGCGCTCGCGGCGGGCCGGGTGAGGGCACGCGACCGGGCTCGCCCGCGCCCGGCGGGTGCGGGAC
>NZ_JAAALM010000144.1 GCF_009906395.1 Kineococcus indalonis | reverse complement strand
GCGCAGGCGCTCGGGCACGACGGCCTCGCGCGGTGCGCTCGGGCGGAAGTCCAGCCGCTCCACGCCCAGGCCGCGCAGCACCGCCCGCTCCACGGGCGAGAAGTCCTCGGGGTCGGGGCGGTCGAAGTCCATCGGCTCGCGCAGGCTCAGCGGCGGGTTGGTGATCAGCCGCTGGGCGCGCAGGACGTTCTGGGAGGTGGCGTGCAGCACGAACGGGTGCATGAGCACCACGTCGCCCTGCCGGCCGGTCAGCTCCTCGAACTCGCGGCAGTGGTGGATCAGCCCCGTCTCCTGCAGCTCCTCGGGCAGGACCCCCTCGGGGCGCTCGGCCAGGTACCGGGCCACGACGCCCACGGAGTCGGTGGCCACGAAGGTGCCCCCGCCCGTGGAGAGCACGTCGGTCCACAGCACGATCGTCAGCAGCCCCTGCTCCGGCGAGTCCAGGAAGTGCCGGAAGAAGTCGCCGTCCTTGTGCCAGCCGCCGACCTTCGCCGACGGCGGCTCGAAGGGCCGGTCGGCGCCGACGCCGAGGTTGGCGATGATGCCGTCGCTCCAGCCCCACGGCGTCTCGACCCGCTCGAGGCCGCCGAGCAGCTGGCAGGCGGCGGCGAAGGCGCGGGGGGCGAACTCGGCGGCGTCGAGGTACTGCTCGGAGGGCAGGTGCACGCGGGGGCGGTCCCACGTGGTGGGGTCGTCGCGATCGACGCCCAGGCGCTGCCAGGCGCGCTCGACGACGGGCTCGGCCTGCTCGGGCTCGAAGCAGCGCTCGAGCACCACGTAGCCCTTGTCGAGGAAGTGCTCGACCTGCGCGTCGCTGAGCGCAGGTGTGGTGTCGGTCATCGGGACCTCTCTCGGATCACGGGGTGGGTCTGCGGCCTGGCCGGCCCGTTCACCCCTTGAAGGCGCCGTCCATGATCCCGGAGACCATCTGCTTGCCGAAGAAGGCGAACAGCACCAGGAGCGGGACGGTGACCAGGAACGAGCCGGCCATGGCCAGGCCCAGGTCGACGGAGATGTTGCTCTGCAGGGCCTTGATGGCGATCTGCGCGGTGTACAGGTCCGGGGACTTCAGGACGATGAAGGGCCACAGGAAGTCGTTCCAGGCGTTGACGAAACCCAGCAGCCCCAGGACCGCGGCTGCCGGCCGGACGACGGGGAAGGCGATGCGGGCGAAGATCTGCCAGGAGTTGGCCCCGTCCATGCGCGCGGCCTGCAGCAGCTCGTCGCTGATGGTGGCGCTGATGTGCTGACGCATCCAGAAGATGCCGAACGCGCTGACCAGACCGGGCACGACGAGCGCCTGGAGGGTGTCCACCCACCCCAGCTGCGACATGATCATGTACTGCGGGATGACGGCCAGCTGCGCCGGGACCGTCATGGTCAGCACGAGGATCAGGAAGAGCGTGTCGCGGCCGGGGAAGGTCATCTTCGCGAAGGCGAAACCCGCCAGCGAGCACAGGAACGCCTGCCCCACGGCGATCAGCGCGGCCACGATGAAGCTGTTGATGAGCGAGCGCACGAACGGCACCGTCTCGAAGACCAGCCGCAGCAGGTTCAGGAAGTTGCCGCCGGGAACGACGCGCGGCGGCAGCTGGGTGGCCGCCTCCGAGCCGACGGAGGAGACGACGAACATCCAGTAGACCGGGAAGATGCACGCCGCCGCCGCCAGGGCGAGGAGCACGTAGGTGTACCAGCGCACCCGGACGATGCCCCGCCGGCGACGGGTCCTCGTGGTGCGCGGCTGCAGGTCGCCCTGCTGCCGGGTGTGGGTGGTGGTGGCCATGTCAGCCCTTCTTCCCCAGACGGCTCGAGAGCAGGAAGTTGATGAACGCCACGACGACGATGATCCCGAACAGCGCGACGCCGACGGCCGAGCCGTAGCCGAACTTGAACGAGCCGAAGCCCTGCTCGAACAGGAAGAGCGAGAGGGTCTGGCACTGGCGCGCCGTGCCGCACGTGAGCGTGCCGTTGGACAGCAGCAGCGGCTCGGTGAAGATCTGCAGGCCACCGATGGTGGACATGATGACGGTGAAGACGATCACCGGGCGCAGGGACGGCAGGGTGATGTTGAAGAACTGCTTGACGGGGCCGGCCCCGTCCACGGCGGCCGCCTCGTACAGGTCGCGCGGCACGGCCTGCAGCGACGCCAGGTACAGCAGCGTGTTGTAGCCGAACCACCGCCAGATGACCATGACCGAGATGAGCACGTGGCTGCCGGCGGCGCTGGACATGAAGTCGATGTGCTCGAAGCCCAGCAGCTCCAGGAACCAGTTCAGCAGGCCGTAGTCGCGGTTGAAGATCTGGGCGAAGACGATCGCCGTCGCCGCGACCGAGGTGATGTACGGCAGCAGCATCGCCATGCGGAAGAAGTTGGCGAGGCGCAGGAAGGTGTTGTTGAGCACCTGCGCCAGGATGAGCGCGATGATCAGCTGCGGGACGGTCGAGATGATCCAGATGCTGAAGGTGTTGCGCAGCGCGTTCCAGAAGCGCGGGTCCTCGCCGAGCAGCCGGAAGTTCTCCAGGCCGACGAACGTCTTGTCGCCGATCGGGTTCCAGTCGAACAGCGCCACGTAGAAGGTGAACAGCAGCGGGAAGAGGCCGAAGACGAGGAACAGGACGTAGAAGGGCGCCACGTACCCGTACGGGGCCAGCCGCTCCCAGCGCTTCTCCACCGGCCGGGTGGCGGTGGCCGGTGTGACGGCCCGCAGGCCGCCGGGGGTCAGGGTGGCGCTCATCAGGCGCCGATCGCCGTCTTGATGTTCTTCACGGCGGTGTCCCAGGCGGCGTCGGCGGGGGCGCCGTCGCCCTCGACGCCGTTGAGCGCGTTGAGCAGCTCGGTGCTGATCTCGGTGTTGTACTCCCCGTTGACGAAGGGCTTCAGGCCCAGGACGGCCTGGGTGAAGATCTTGCCGGTGGGGGCGTTGCCGAAGAAGGGGTCGGTGTGCTCCACCAGCTCCGGCTTGTCGTAGTTGGCCGGGGTGGTGGGCAGCGAGCCGGAGACGAGGAAGTGCTTGAGCTGCTGCTCGGGGGACTGCATCGCCTTGACGTAGTTCCACGCCGCCTGCGGGTTGGCCGCGCGCGCCGGGATGGCCAGGTAGCTGCCGCCCCAGTTGCCGCTGCCGCCGGGGATGACGGCGATGTCCCACTCGCCCTCGGTGTCCGGCGCCGCGGAGCGGATGGAGCCGAGCATCCACGACGGCGCGGCGACGGCGGCGAACGCGCCCTTGGCCATGCCGGCGTTCCAGCCGTCGGTGAAGCTCTCCAGCTTCGCGGTGATCCCGGCGGCGATGGCCTTCAGCCCGAGGTCGAAGGAGTCGCGGACGATGGGGTTGCTGTCGTAGACCACGTCGCCGTCGGCGGAGTAGTACTGCTCCTCGCCCTGCGAGACCGCCTGCAGGAAGACGGTCGTGGCGGCGTTGTCGATGAACGCCTTGCCGGTCGCCTGGGTGTAGCGCTGACCGGTGGCGATGAAGTCGTCCCACGTCGGCCACAGCGCGCCGACCTCGTCGCGGTTCGTCGGCAGCCCGGCGGCGGCCATGAGGTCGGTGCGGTAGGCGACGCCCATGCCGCCGACGTCGGTGGGGATGCCGAGCAGCTCCCCCGAGGGGGCCTTGACCTGCTGGATGACCCAGTCGACGTAGTCGTCCTGGACCTCGTCGGCGCCGAGGGTGGTGAGGTCGGTGAAGTTGCCGGGGTTCTTCATGAACTTGGGCATGTCACCGGCCTGGATGAGCACCAGGTCGGGCACCTTGCCGCCGGCCAGGGCGGTGGTCAGCCCCTGCGCGGTCTCCTGGGCGTTGCCGACCTCGGTGAGCTTGACGGTGACGTCGGGGGCCAGCGCCTTGTACTCCTCGACGGAGTCCTTCTGGTTGATGCCGGTGAACGACCAGAACTCGAAGCTGTTCGGGTCGCTGGAGCCGGAGGCGCCGGAGGAGCAGGCCGAGGCCGCCAGCGCGGCGCCGCCGGTCAGGGCCGAGAGCGCCAGGACGCGCCGGCGCGAGAACGCGCTCGCGAGCAGGCTGGACTGGGGGCGTGCGGGCAGCTGGGGCAGCGAGTTCACGGAGGTCCCCTCCCTTGGGGAGTCGTGGAGTGCCGTGGCGGCGGGAGCCGTCACGGGCGGCGCTGGGCCGTCGGGTCAAGGAGGTGTGTGCGGGTCGAGCGGGTGTGCGTGGTGGTTCAGGGGCCGGTGGTGAAGCTGACGGTGGCGAAGCTGTGCGCGGGCAGGGTGACCTGCAGCAGGCCGTCCTCCACGTGCACGCCCTCGAGGTCACGCACCTGCACGGGGGTGTCCGAGGCGGTGTTGTGCGCGGTGAGCGCCTCGGCGGTCAGCAGCCGGCCGGACAGGCCCGCGACGGCGCCGCCGCGCACGTCGATGCGCACGTCCAGGGGCTCGTCGGCGTCGAGGTTGGTCAGCGAGACGAGCACCTGGCCGTCCTTGGTGCTGGCCGAGCCGGAGAAGGTGGGCAGCTCCTGCTCGCCCACCCGGCGCACCGGGGCGGACCCGCGCACGCCCAGCGGCAGCGAGGCGGCGTCGTGGTGGCCCTTGTTCATGGCGAAGACGTGGTAGCTGGGGGTCAGCACCAGGGCGTCGCCGTCGGTGAGCAGCATGGCCTGCAGCACGTTGACGGTCTGGGCGATGTTGGCCATCACCAGGCGGTCGGCGTGGCGGTGGAAGGCGTCGAAGTGCACGCTGGCCACCAGCGCGTCGCGCATCGTGTTCTGCTGGAAGAGGAAGCCGGGGTTGGTACCGGGTTCGACGTCGAACCAGGTGCCCCACTCGTCGAGCACCAGGCCCACGCGCTTGTCGGGGTCGTAGGCGTCCATGACGTTGGCGTGCCCGGCGATGATGCGCTCGATGTCGCGAGCCTTGAGCATGGTGCGGTAGTACTCGTCCACGCCGAACTCGGTGGCCGAGCCCTTCTCCTCCCAGGTGGGCCCCACGATCGTGTAGTGGTGGAAGGAGATCGCCTGGTAGGTGTTCTTGCCGTGCCCGCTGACCGGGCCGTCGCCGAGGTAGCGGCCGAGGTTCTGCATGAGCACCTCGGTCCAGCGGTAGTCGGCGTCGGCGGCACCGGCGGCGATGCGGTACAGGCGGTTGTCGCCGTGGTCGAGGCTGTAGGTGCCGTACTGGCGGGCCAGCTCCGCGTAGGCGTTGGCGCCCATGCCCCCGCCGCAGCCCCACGGCTCGTTGCCCAGCCCCCAGAAGGGGACCGTCCAGGGCTCCTCGCGCCCGTTGGCCCGGCGCAGCTGGGCCATCGGGGACTCGTCGGCGCGGGTGAGGTACTCGATCCACTCCGCGGCCTCGCGCACCGTGCCGCTGCCGACGTTGGCCGAGACGTACGGCTCGGCGCCCAGCAGCTCGCACAGTTCCATGAACTCGTGGGTGCCGAAGGAGTTGTCCTCCACGACGTCGCCCCAGTGCGAGTTGACCATCGTGGGGCGCTGCTCGCGCGGGCCGATGCCGTCGCGCCAGTGGTAGGTGTCGGCGAAGCAGCCGCCGGGCCAGCGCAGGTTGGGGATGTCCAGGGCGCGCAGCGCCTCCACCACGTCCAGGCGGATCCCGCCCTCGTGGGGGACGTCGGAGTCCTCCCCCACCCAGAAACCGCCGTAGATGCAGCGGCCGAGGTGCTCGGCGAAGTGCCCGTACAGGTGGCGGTTGATGCGCGCACCGGGCAGGTCCACGTCCAGCACCGCCTCCACGCGCCGCACGGGCGCGGCGTCGGCGGCGGGGACGGCGGGCAGGTCCGCGGTGGGCGCGTGCGCGCCGGGCAGGTCCGCGGTGCGGTGCGCCGGGGTGGCGGGCGCCGCGCCGGAGGGTGCTGCGGTGGGCGGCGCTGCGGAGTGCCGGTCGTCGTCGATGAGCACGCGGTCCTCACAGGGTCGGTGGGCAGGACGTCCCCGCGGTTCGCCGGTGCGAGCGCGGCGCCCCCCGCGGGGTCCATCGAAGTCGTCGCGCCGGCCCGCTCGGCCCACCGCCGTCGGTGGCCCGGTCAACCCGGCGTGTATCGATATAGTGGGTCGGTCCGCGCGAGGTGTCAAGGACTGTCGATCGACTGCGGTGCTTGTAGCCTCGGCACGAGGTGGAACCCGGTTCGACGACGAGCCCACCACCCCCGGCGAGCCACCGGAACCGGCGCGGCAGCCGGTCCCAGCAGAGGAGGTCTGGCGTGGTCACCATGCGCGACGTGGCCGCGGAGGCCGGCGTCTCACCGATGACCGTCTCCAACGCGCTGACCGGCAAGCGCCCCGTCAGCGAGCAGACGCGCCGGCTGGTCATGGCCGCCGTCGAGCGCCTGGGGTACCAGGTCAACGTCGCCGCGCGCAGCCTGCGCCAGGGCCGCACCGGCGTCGTCGGCATCGCGGTGCCCACCCTGGACAGCCACTACTACAGCCAGCTCAGCCACCACCTGGTGCGCTCCTTCGCGCGGGCGGGGCTGGCCTGCGTGGTGGAGGAGACCCGCGCCAGCCGCGAGGGGGAGCTGGCCGCCTTCCGCGACTCCCGGCTCAACGCCTACGACGGCCTGGTCATCGCCGCCCTCGGGCTCAACGAGCGGGAGATCAACGCCCTCTCGCGCGAGGTGCCCGTCGTCGTCCTGGGCGAGCAGGAGCTGCACCAGAGCGTGGACCACGTCAGCATGCCCAACGTCGACGGCGCGGAGGCGGCCACCCGCCTGCTGGTGGAGCGCGGCTGCTCCCGGGTGGCCATCGTGGGTTCACCGCCCCTGGACCAGCTGGAGAGCGCCACCCTGCCCGAGGGCGCCGCCTTCAGCCTGCGCGCGCGCGGTTTCCTGCGGGTGGTGGAGGAGGCCGGGCTGAAGGCCGCCGCCAGCTACGCCGGGGTGACCCAGGCCGCCGGCGCCCGGTGCGCCCTGGACCTGCTGCGGCTGCCGCAGCTGCCCGACGGCGTCTTCTGCGTCACCGACACCCTGGCCTTCGGCCTGGTGCGCGGCCTGGCCGACCACGGCGTGCGCGTGCCCGAGGACGTCCTGGTCATCGGCTACGACGACGTGGAGGACGCGCGCTACCACATCCCCTCCCTGTCCTCCATCGCCCCGGACCACCAGGGGCTCGTCGACCACGCGGTGCACCTGCTCAGGCGCCGCATCGCCGCCCCCTCTGCCACCCCGCAGGACGTGACCGTCCCCTTCCGCCTCGTCGAGCGCGAATCGACCCGGCGGCCCCCCGGCTGAGCCGGGCCGGCGCGACCCGTCGTCCCGGCACCGGCCGCCCCTTGCACCCCGGAGCCCCCAGCGCCCACGCTGGGCGCTGCCGGCGGTCGAGGCGCGGGGAGCGGTGGGGAGGCACGCGCATGGACGAGCACGTCCACCAGGTCCACCAGGTCCACCAGGTGCGGGTCCGGGGGCCCGAGCCGGGTCGTGCCGCCGAGGAGCTGTGGCGGCAGGTCAGCGTGCACCGGGCCCTGCTGCGGGCGGAGCGCACCAGCGCCGCGGCGCGCGCGCTGGTGGCCGAGAGCGCGCTCGTGCGCGCCACGTGCGCGCACCGGTTGCGGGAGAGCTCCCGGGTGCGGGAGCTCTCGGTGGTGGCCAGGTGGGAGGCGCAGCTGCGCCCCCCGCGGCTGGAGCCCTGACCCGCGCGAGCCGCGGCGGGCACCGCCGGCGCGTGCCGCTGGAGGTGCCGGTGCGGGTGCCGGTGCGGGTGCGCGGCCTCCGAGCCCGTGCGCACCGGTTCTGCGGAACCGCTTGAGGCGCCGGTGCCGCACCGCGATGATGCGGGCGGGCGCTCCGCGGCAGGGCTCCGGAGCAGCACCTCCAGCACCACGCGCAGCGACACGCTCACGCAGCGGTCGCCCTTCCCTCGGGACGGCTCCGCCACGGGCCGCGCGAGGCTCGCTCGAGCGGTGGGTGGACCCCCGCACGGCCAGGAGACGGCACGAGCTCGCCAGGAGCGCACCCGGTTCACCCGAGCACAGGAGCGGCGACCGCATGGACGGAACAGCAGCCCGCGCAGCAGCGGCCGACGGGGCAGCCGACGGGGCAGCCGACGGGGCGATGCCGGAGGGGCGGGGCGCACCCGCCCGGCCCGCGGGAGGGGTGCAGCGCACCGTGCTGGCCGGCCTGCCCGCCGCGCACCGCTCCCGGCTGGTGGCCGTGCTGCGCTCCGCGGGCGCCGAGCACGTCCGCGACGTGTCCCAGGGAGAACCCCTGCCCGTCC
>NZ_JAAALM010000143.1 GCF_009906395.1 Kineococcus indalonis | reverse complement strand
CCCGATGCGCACCCAGCCCGAGCCGGAGTCGGCGACCTGCTGCAAGGCGGTGGTGTTCACCGGCCAGTCCCGCCACAGGGAGAACACCTCCACCCCCGTCCCCAACACGCGCGAGGGAGCCGCCGCAACCGCCGCCTCGGAGCGGGCGGGTGCGGTGGTGACCACCGAGAGCACGCCGGCGAGCATGCAGGCCAGGAGCCCGAGGACCCCGATCCGTCTCCAGCGCGGCACGCACATGCCTACTTGTGTCGGTGGGACCTGCACCGCCTTGACGGGGTTTCACCCGTTCGCGCGCGCACCGCAGTTGCGCCGGTCAGCGGTGCCGGTTAGCTTCACCGACCACCGCCGCCCCGCACGGTGCCGACCGGATCGAGGTAGGCACGAGCCCGCAGCAGCGGCCCGGTGCGGTGATCAGCGGGGGTTCGGGGACGCCGCGGAGGGCCCACCTCCGACCGTGCCACCGCACAGGGAGACCCAGACCTCTCATGCCTCGCCCGACCAGGCAGCGCCGTGCACCCGGCTCTCGCACGCTCACCGCCGTCCAGGCGCTCGCCGCGACGGACGCGGGACGGCCCCCGCGCCGGCCGGCGGCGAGCACGGCGACCGGGGGACGCGCTGCTGCGACGGCGTCGTGGCGCCGGGCGCCGACCACGGCGCTGCACCGGTGGAAGCACCGTCTTCGAGGCGCAGCGGTGCTCGTGGCTGGAGCCACCGACGAACCGTCCCTCTCGGCCTACTACCGCGACTACCAGGACTCCGGACGCTCAGCGGCCGCATTCGCCCTCGGGCACCCCGTGCGCGGCCTCGCCGCCCTCATCGCCACGGCACGCCTTCCCCGCTCGCACGCTCCGCTGTCCCGAGGGGGGGAGGCCGAAGTGATCCGCCGAGCCCTGCTGCGCCCGGCGCTCCTCGGAGCGCCCGCCGCCTGCACGGGGCTCGGCGTGCTCGAGGTGCCCGACGACACCACCACCTACCTCCAGGGGCGCCACAAGCAGACGCTGCGGCGGAAGGTGCGGGCAGCGCAGCAGCGGGGCATCACGTGGCGCCTGGTCGACGACCCGGTGGAGCGGTCGCACCTCGTGCGGTTGGCGGACCGCGCAGAGCGTTCCCACCCCGATCCCCGTTACCGCGAGCTCGAGCCGGACAACACCGATCTGTTCCGCTACGGGTTGTGGATCCTCGCCTCCTCCGCGGACGGGACACCCCTGTTGCTCTCCGTCACCCCTGTGGACGGTGAGTACGGCCTGCTCCGCTACTTCCGCACCTTCGGCTGGAGCGACGCGCATAGCCTCAGCCGCTACCTGATGTGCCAGGCACTCGTGGACGTCCTCTCCGAACGCGGTGTCCGCCACGTCGTCGACCCCTGGCACCCCGGGGAGCTTCCCAACGGTCTGCGCCACTTCCAGCGGATGGTCGGTTTCCGGATCGCACGCGTCCGGGTGCGCCGTCGACCGTTCTCGCCCGTCCGACCGGATCCGCCGACGACGCCGTGACGGGCGGCGGGTGCAGGAGGCTCACGGTGCGGGTCTTCACCTGGCAGCGGAGTGGCCAGTGCGTAACATGAGCCGGGCGTCGGGGGCCGCTGCGGGCTCCTCTGATGGGGAGGGCAGTCCACTGGCAGAACCTGCAGACGGTGCGGGGCTCGACGTCCTCACCGCGGTCCGGGACCCACGACGACTGGCGGTGCTGGAGCAGACCGGGCTCGCGCAACCCCGTCCGGACGAGACCCTCGACCGGTTCGCCCGGCTGGCCGCCACGCTGCTCGGCGTCCCGGTCTCCTACGTCTCCATCGTGGCGGAGGACAGGCAGGTCCTGCCAGGGATGTCAGATTCCTGCGCGGCCGAGGACGAGCCACGATCGCAGCCCCTGCCACGGTCCATCTGCAAGTTCTCGGTGGCCACGGGCGAGGAACTCGTCATCGAGGACATCTCCGTCGATCCGTTGGTCCGCACGAACGCCGAACTGCGGGCGCAGGGGCTGCGGTCGTACGCCGGTTGGCCCCTGATCACCGCTGAGGGGCACGTGCTGGGCAACCTCTGCGTGCTCGACCGGCAGCCGCGGCAGTGGTCCGACGAGGACCTGGACGCGCTGCGCGACCTGGGTGCACTCGTGCTGCAGGAGCTGGAGCGCCGGATCACGGCCGCGAACCTGCAACGGCTCCGGACCGGCGTGGAACAGCTGCTGGAACGGCTGGACACCACGGGCCCGCTGGTGCGCTCGCTCACCCAGCTCGCGGACGAGACCGGTGACCCCCGCGCACAGCGGGGGTCGTCGGTGCTGAAGTCGCACCTCAACGAGGTGCTGCGCGCCACGGCGGCCGTGCGGGAGCAGCTGACGTTCTCGCCATCCCCCTCGTCCCGCAGGTCCGTCGACATCGGCGACGTGGTGGTACGAGTCGTCGAAGGCGCCAAGGCCGTCACCGACGCCTTCTTGACGTTGCACCGCGACCCCGGACCGATGCTGCTGGACTGCGACCCGGCATCGCTCGAGCAGGCGATCAGCCACCTGGTCGTGACGCTCGTGCACCACAGCCGCGGCAAGGCGGCCGTCAACGTGCGCCTGCGCGTGGTGGACGACGCCCCGCCGCTCGCGGTGCTCGAGGTGAACGCTCCCTCCGCGCGGGTGCCCGGCGACGAACTGGGTCGTCTGGCGGAGCGGCTCGACGCGACCGACAAGGCGGACGCGGCGGAGGAGGAGCACCCGGCCGTCTCGATCACGACGACGCCGCGAAGCTCGAGGGCATCGAGCGGTTCGGTGCGAGCCTCCTCGTCCGCCGCGACAGGGGTGCGGCTGACGGCCTGGTGGACGTTGACCGGACGCTGAGTTCCGCGCCCACCCGGCCCGCAGAGCACCGGGAGCGGGTCAACCGCCGCGCGCCCCCACGACCTGCGTGACGGTACGGACCATGATCTTGAAGTCCCCCCACAGGGACCAGTTCTCGATGTAGAAGTTGTCGAAGCTGGCCCGTTCCTCGATCGAGGTGTCTCCACGCAGGCCGTTGACCTGCGCCCACCCGGTGAGGCCGGCTGGCACACGGTGACGGGCCATGTACCGCGGCACGCGGGGCGTGAACTCACCGACGAAGTGCGGACGCTCGGGCCGTGGGCCCACGATGCTCATGTCACCGCGCAGGATGTTCCACAACTGGGGCAGCTCGTCCAACGACGACCTGCGGAGCAACCGCCCGACCGGGCCGAGCCGGTCGTCGTGCTTGATGTTCCAGTTCGTCGCGGACTCGCTCTCGTTCACCGGCTTGAGGGAGCGGAACTTCATGACCTCGAAGGGCTGCCCGTCGAGCCCGACCCGCGTCTGCCGGAAGATGATGCCCGGACCCCCCTCCCACCGGACGGCCAGCGCGCAGACCGCCATGACGGGGGACAGCACGAGCAGCGCCGCAGCTGACAGCACGACGTCCACGACCCGCTTGACCTTCCAGGCGAAGGTGCGGAACGCCGCCCTCCGCACCCGGATGAGGGGGATGCCGCGCAGCTGGTCCATGTCCCTCGTGGTGGTGTGCACCTCGAAGAGCCGAGGGACGATGAGGATCTCGACCTCGAGCCGGTCGCAGGTGCGCAAGATTTCCACCAGGTCGGCCTCGCGGCGGCTCCCGTACGCCACGACGACGGTCTCCACGGCGAAGTCGTCGATCAGCCACGCCAGTTCCTCGTACCCACCGAGCAGCGGGACCGGCAGCTCCTCGGAATCACCCACCCGCGGCTTGGTGTCGACGAAGCCGACCGGGTCGAGGCCCAGGTCCGGGTGGTCGCGCAGCGTTCGAGCGATCCGGATGCCGACCTCACCCGCGCCGATGACCAGGGTGGTGTGCCGCAGGCGACCTCGACGCCGCGCCTGGCGCGCCGCGGCGTAGGCCGCTCCGCGCACCAGGAGAACCGCAGCGGTGAGGCACGCCGCCTGCAGCACGGCGTGCTCCCGCGGACGCCACTCGGGCAGCAGCGCAGACAGCGCGAGTTCGGTGGTGAGGCAAGCGAGCCCGACCGCCACGACGTAGGGGCTGTCGTCGAGGATCGACATCGACAAGCGGGGGCGGTAGAGCCCGAACACCGAGAACGACCCGAGCATCACCACGAGGAGGACCGCACCGACGGGGTCCGGTGGCCAGAAGGCAGCAGCCACCGCGAGGAAGGTGAGCACGTCCACCAGCAGCAGGTAGAACCCGGTGGGCGCGCGCAGGAACCAGGGCCGTAGCGATTGGGGGTCGAACATCCTCGGCTCGAGGAGGACGATCCCCTCAGGGCCTTCGTGCACCAACGATCGCGATGCCTTGACGGAGGCCATGACTGACACGCTCCTTCCGGGCGGTCGACGTACCGGCCCGCGACACCTCGTGGCCGATCCACCGTGCTCACAACGGGCACGAAGAGGTAGCGCCGATGTTAGGGCAGAGCGCCCCCCTGCACAGTCCGACGCTGAACCAGTTCAGACCACGGCCACCGGGTCCTCCGGAACCCGAACCTCAGCTCCGCAGCCGGCTGCTCCACCGCTTCGCCCCGCGGTAACCGGCGCGCACGGTCCCCCACAGGGCCGAGTGGCTGGTCGTCACGACGGCGTAAGGCTCCGGGTGGGCACCGAAAGCCTGCTTGAACCGAGTGACCCCCTCATCGACGCTGCCCACCTCGTCGAGGCGCTGGTAGCCGTTCTGCAGCGCCCAGAGGATCTCGTGCACGTAGAGAGCTGTTCCCGCCTGGTCTTGGCGGTGCTCGCGGAAGCCCCCGCCCGCCCAGGAGTACAACGTCCCTCCGTGACCGAAGGCGATGGAGAGGCCTCCCGGGTCACCGTCAAAGGAGACGGAGAGCATGCACACGTCCGGACGCCGGCCGTACCGCTCCCACACGCGCTCACCCACGTCCGGGGCGTAGGGCGACGGCAGACCACGGGCGCCGTAGGCCTCCTCGAAGAAGGCCGGCAACCAGGTGGCCACCTCCTCCCTGGTCGAGGCGCGCACGACCGCGCCTCGCCGCTGCGCGGTGCGCAGCGAACGTCGCACGGAGGAACGGGTGCTGCTCCAAAAGGCTTCCACCGAACCGTGCGACAGGTCCACGACCTGTGTCACGTCCTCGTGGATGCTCCACCCCGCGCCCCGGGCGGCCGTGGCGGCGTGGCGCACGCCCGGCGCGAACTCCAGGCGCGTGAACGCCACCCGCTGACGACGTGCCCACGCATCGACCGCCCGGAACACCCCGGTCAGGTGCTCAGCGGGCACGACGGGTCCCACGTAGGGGAAAGGGACCTGGGCTTCCATCGAGACGGGGCCGCGCCGCGTCATCAGCAGCGGGACGACACCGACCGGCTCGTCGTCCACCGTCGCGACCAGCGGCGCGAAGCGCCACCCGTGCGCACCGGCCTGCAGGTGCAGCCAGTCCCACGTGTGGAACGCCGTCGAACCCTCGACCTCCGCCAGCAGCCCGTCCCACTGCGCTGCACTGCCGCAGACGGTCAGAACGACCTCCCCCGTCCGCAGGTCGGGGGGAGAGCCGGGGGGAACGCCGGTGCCGGGGGCGGACATGGTGCTCAGGGAAGCAGAAGGGCATCACGAGGGCGAGGGGAACGGCGAACGGGGCGTGGACCGGGGCGCCCTGGGTGGACCGGGGCGCCCTGGCGGGTGGTCCCCGTGGTGGGTACGCTCTGCGACCCCGCGACCCTCCGGTCGGGTGCACGCCCCTCCACACCGGCCTCGACAGGAGGTGCCGACCCTCGTGAACCACCCCCGGCGCAGAACCCGGACGCACCGCGGCGAGCAGGACGGCCAGCACGGCGCTCGACGCGGACACGTGCGGGAGGCGGTCGACGCCTTGCCCCCGCTGACGGTCCGGTTGGGACGGCTGGTCGGCACCCGCGTGGTGGAGGTGGCCACCGACGCCTGGCTGGGGGCCCGCACGCGCGGCCTGGTCCGCAACGAGGGGGCCCTCCGACGGGTGTCGGTCGGCGGTGACTCCGAGTACTACGAGGCGATCCGCCTGACCTGGTGGCGGCGGATCATGTCCACACCGACCGTCGTGCCGCGGGAGAGCACCTTCGTCGACCTGGGAGCCGGGCGCGGCCGTGCTCTCCTCCTCGCGGCCCGCCGGGGGTTCCGGGAGGTCGTCGGGGTCGAGCTCGACGAAGCCCTGGCGGAGGAGGCACGAGCGAACCTGCGGCGCTGGTCCTCACGACGCGGCACCCGCGGCCGAGCGCAGACGCTGCGGGTGGTCGTCGGCGACGCGGCGACCTTCCCGCCCCCGCGCGGCCCCCTGCTGGTGTTCATCGCCAACGCCTTCGGGGTGACGACCCTGCACCACGTGCTGACCGCCCTGTGCTCGACACCGCGCGGCGACGAAGCCGCGTTCATCGCCTACTTCAACCCTCAGCGGGAGCACGTCTTCGCGGACTTCCCCCGCCTGGTCGTCCACGCGCGCGGGGACGACTGGGTCGTCTACCGGCTCGTCGGCGCACCGGGCCCGGGGGCGCCGGGCAGCTGATCCCCGGCTCCCAGCTCCTCCAGCCGGCGGCGCAGCAGCTCCGCCAGCTCCACCGACTCCCCGTCGCGGGCCCCGCGCCCCACCTGCAGGGGCGGGTCGGCCGGCGGCGGGTGCACGCCCAGCAGCCGCTCGCGCAGCCCCCCGGCCAGGGTCAGCACGTGGAAGGCGCCGTCCTCGGCGACGGCCAGGGACTCGTCGCGGCGCAGGTACCAGCCGCGCAGCCCGGTGCGGGCGCGGCCGCCGCGCACGCGGGCCCGCAGCGGCACCGGGGGCACGCCCCGCCGGCGCACCTCGGCGACGAAGCCCTCCAGCAGCCGCCGGGCCCGTTCGGTCTCGGCGGCGCGGGCGCGCTCGGCCGCGGCGACGTGCGCGGCGGCCGCCTCGGCCCGCCCGCGCCGCCACTCCTCGCGCTCCTGCGGCGTCGCACCCGGCACGCCGGGCACGCTACCCGCACGGCCGGGGACGCACCTCGGCCCCCGGTCCGCGCGCGGCGGGCCGGGGGCCGAGGTGCACCGGGCGGCAGGGCCCGGTGGGGGTGGTCAGTCGAGGTAGTCGCGCAGGACCTGCGAGCGCGAGGGGTGGCGCAGCTTCGACATCGTCTTGGACTCGATCTGGCGGATGCGCTCGCGGGTGACCCCGTAGACCTTGCCGATCTCGTCCAGGGTCTTCGGCTGGCCGTCGGTCAGGCCGAAGCGCATGGAGACCACGCCCGCCTCGCGCTCGGAGAGGGTGTCCAGGACGGAGTGCAGCTGCTCCTGCAGGAGCGTGAAGCTGACCGCGTCGGCGGGCACGACCGCCTCGGAGTCCTCGATGAGGTCGCCGAACTCGCTGTCGCCGTCCTCACCGAGGGGGGTGTGCAGCGAGATGGGCTCGCGGCCGTACTTCTGGACCTCGACGACCTTCTCGGGGGTCATGTCGAGCTCCTTGGCGAGCTCCTCCGGGGTGGGCTCGCGGCCCAGGTCCTGCAGCATCTGCCGCTGCACGCGGGCGAGCTTGTTGATGACCTCGACCATGTGCACCGGGATGCGGATGGTGCGGGCCTGGTCGGCCATGGCGCGGGTGATGGCCTGGCGGATCCACCACGTCGCGTAGGTCGAGAACTTGTAGCCCTTGGTGTAGTCGAACTTCTCCACCGCGCGGATCAGACCGAGGTTGCCCTCCTGGATCAGGTCCAGGAAGAGCATGCCGCGACCGGTGTAGCGCTTGGCCAGCGAGACCACCAGGCGCAGGTTCGCCTCGAGCAGGTGGTTCTTGGCGCGGCGGCCGTCCTCGCTGATCCACCACAGCTCGCGCTTGAAGGTGGGGTCGATGCTCTCGCCGGAGTGCAGCTTCTCCTCGGCGAACAGGCCCGCCTCGATGCGCTTGGCGAGCTCGACCTCCTGCTCGGCGTTGAGGAGGGCGACCTTGCCGATCTGCTTGAGGTAGTCCTTGACCGGGTCGGCGGTGGCACCGGCGGAGACGACCTGCTGCGCGGGTGCGTCGTCGTCGTCGTCGGTCAGGACGAAGCCGCCGGCGCTCTTCTTGGCGTCGGGGGCCTCGGCGGTCTCCTCGGCGGCGTCGTCGGCGACCTCGACGACGACGTCCTCGACGACCAGGTCCTCGACCTTGACGTCCTCGACGAGCTCGTCGCCGCTGGGCTCCTCGCCGGGGGTGGCCTCCTTGGCGGCCGGGGCGGCCGTCTTGGTGGCGGTCTTCTTGGCCGCGGCGCGGGTGGTG
>NZ_JAAALM010000142.1 GCF_009906395.1 Kineococcus indalonis | reverse complement strand
CGGTGAAGCGGTGCCGGGGGGCGGGGCGGTCGTCGGGGCGCAGCAGGTCGCGCGCGGACAGCTCGCGGTACACGTCCAGGGCGGTCTCCTCGGCGCTGGAGACCAGGGTGACCCCGTCGCCGACGACGGTGCGCAGCACGCCGGTCAGCAGCGGGTAGTGGGTGCAGCCGAGCACCAGGGTGTCGACGTCGGCGGCGACCACGGGGGCGAGGTACTCGCGCGCGGCGCTGAGCAGCTCGGGGCCGCCGGTGACGCCGCGCTCGACGAACTCCACGAACCGCGGGCACGCCTGCGTGGTCAGCGACAGGTGCGGGGCGGCGGCGAAGGCGTCCTCGTAGGCGCGCGAGGAGATCGTGGCGCGGGTGCCGATGACGCCGACGCGACCGTTGCGGGTGGCGCGCACCGCCCGGCGCACCGCGGGCTGGATGACCTCCACGACGGGCACGTCGTAGCGCTCGCGGGCGTCGCGCAGCATGGCCGCGGAGGCGGAGTTGCAGGCGATGACGAGCATCTTCACGCCGGAGTCGACCATGTCGTCGAGCACGTCCAGGGCGTGGCGGCGCACCTCGGCGATGGGCTTGGGGCCGTAGGGGCTGTGGGCGGTGTCGCCGATGTAGTGCACGGCCTCGTGGGGCAGCTGGTCGAGCACGGCGCGGGCCACGGTCAGGCCGCCCACCCCGGAGTCGAAGATGCCGATGGGGTCGTCCCGGTCCAGGCGCGCGCTCACCGGAGCAGGTTACGCGCCGGCCCGCCTCAGCCCAGGGAGCGCACCAGCGTCTCCTGCAGGTGCGTCGCGAAGTCGTACACGGCCCACGCGTAGCGGGCCGGGTCGTCCTCGTCGAGCGGCTCGGGGCCGGAGTCGTCGCGCACGCCCAGGCGGGTGCCCAGGGCCAGGCGGACGTCGTTGAGGGCGCCGAGCCAGGTGCGCGCGCCCTCGGCGTCCAGCTGCCCCCGCCCGCCCTGCCCCTCCACGGGGGCCAGCGAGGCGAGCACGGCGCGGGCGGCGGCGGCCTTGCGCTCGCGCAGGCCGCGCTCGGTGAAGCGGCGGAACTCCGAGGCGGCGTCGGGGTCCTCGGGGTAGGCGTCGGGCAGCAGCCGGCGCAGCACCTCGTCGTCGGGGGCGGCGGTGGGGCCGTCGCCGCCCAGCCCGCCGGCGGCGGCCTCCTCGAAGCCGGCGAGGTCGCCCAGGCCGAGCTGCTCGGCCAGCGGGTCGGCGCGCCGCTCGGGCACGTCGAGCAGCTCGAGGACCTCGCGCACGACGGAGGCCAGCACGTCGGCCTCGACGGGCTGCAGGGTCAGGGAGAACAGGCCGTGGCGGTTGCGGCGGAAGGTGGCCATCGCGGGTCGTCGGATCCTCAGGGGGCTCAGTCGTCCTTCTGCAGGGTGGCCCACAGCCCGTACCCGTGCATGGCCTCCACGTCGCGCTCCATCTGCTCGCGGCTGCCGGTGCTGACGGCGGCGCGGCCCTTGGTGTGCACGTCGAGCATGAGCGCCTGCGCCTTGGCCTCGGAGTAGCCGAAGTGGGTGCGGAACACGTAGGACACGTAGGACATCAGGTTCACCGGGTCGTTCCAGACCAGGGTCACCCAGGGGGTGTCCGGGGCGGCGGACAGGTCCGCCTCGGGGCGCTCGAGCTCCACGGGAGCGGTGAGGACGGTCGAGGGCACGAGCGCCATCCTAGGAGCCCGCCGCCGCGCGGCCCGCCCGCGCGCTGACGCGCCCGCCGGTGCCGGTGCGCGCTAGGTTCGCCGCGTGAGCGTGAGCACGGCGACCGGCGCGCCCTCCACGGCGCTGCTGACCGACCACTACGAGCTGACGATGCTGCAGGCCGCGCTGGCCGACGGCACCGCCGACCGGCCCTGCACCTTCGAGGTGTTCGGCCGCCGCCTGCCCGAGGGGCGCCGCTACGGCGTGGTGGCGGGCGTGCCGCGGGTGCTGGAGGCGGTGCGCGGCTTCACCTTCGAGCCGGCCGCGCTGCAGCGGCTGCGCGGGGTGCTGGACGAGCGGACCCTGGACTGGCTGGCGGCGTACCGCTTCGGCGGCTCCGTCGAGGGCTACGCGGAGGGCGAGCTGTGGTTCCCCGGCTCGCCGATGCTGACGATCACCGGCACGTTCGCCGAGGCGGTGGTGCTGGAGACGGTGGTGCTCTCCATCCTCAACCACGACTGCGCCGTCGCCGCGGCCGCGGCGCGGATGAGCACCGCCGCGCACGAGCGCCCGCTGATCGAGATGGGCTCGCGGCGCACCCACGAGGAGGCCGCGGTGGCCGCGGCCCGCGCCGCGTACCTGGCGGGCTTCTCCGCCACCTCCAACCTGGCCGCCGGCGCCCGCTACGGCATCCCCACCACGGGCACCAGCGCGCACGCCTTCACGCTGCTGCACGACACCGAGGAGGAGGCGTTCCGCGCGCAGGTCGCCGCCCTGGGCACGGGCACGACGCTGCTGGTGGACACCTACGACATCACCCGGGGCATCGAGACGGCGATCGCCGTGGCCGGCCCGGAGCTGGGCGCGGTGCGCATCGACTCCGGCGACCTGGCGGTGCTGGCGGTGCAGGCCCGCGAGCAGCTGGACTCCCTGGGCGCGACGGGCACCAGGATCGTCGTCTCCGGCGACCTGGACGAGTACGCCCTGGCCGCGCTGGCCGCGGCGCCGGTGGACGGCTACGGCGTGGGCACCTCCCTGGTCACCGGCTCCGGCGCCCCCACCGCCGGGCTGGTCTACAAGCTCGTGGAGGTCGAGGGCCGCCCGGTGGCCAAGCGCTCCACCTCCAAGGTCACCCAGGGCGGGCGCAAGGTGGCCGTGCGCCGGCACCGCCCCACCGGCACCGCCACCGACGAGGTCCTCGCGGTGGGCGCCGCCCCGCCGCGCGAGCCCAACGACCGCCCGCTGCAGGTGCCCTTCGTCGTGGACGGCGAGCGGGTGGCGGGCCTGCCCTCCCTGGAGCAGTCGCGCGAGCACCTGCGCCGGGCGCTGGTGACGCTGCCGTGGGACGGCCTGGCGCTGTCCAAGGGCGACCCGGCGATCCCCACCACCGTGCTGCCCCCGCCCGCGCCCGCCGCGGAGGGGGCCCGGTGACCCGCGCCCTGGTGGTCGTCGACGTCCAGAACGACTTCTGCCCCGGCGGGGCGCTGGGGGTGGCCGGCGGCGACGAGGTCGCGGCCGCCACCAGCCAGCTGCTGGCGCGCGGCGGCATCGCGTACGACCACGTCGTGGCCACGCAGGACTTCCACGTGGACCCCGGCGACCACTTCTCCGACACCCCGGACTTCGTGGACTCCTGGCCGCCGCACTGCCGGGCGGGCAGCCGGGGCGCGCTGCTGCACGACGCGCTGGACACCTCCCGGGTGGAGGCGGTCTTCCGCAAGGGCCAGTACGCCGCGGCCTACTCCGGCTTCGAGGGCACCACCACCACCGTCACCGCCGAGGGCGGGGAGCTGGTCACCGGCCTGGCGGACTGGCTGCGCGAGCGCGGCGTGGACGAGGTGCACGTGGTGGGCATCGCCACCGACCACTGCGTGCGCGCCACCGCGCTGGACGCGGTGCGCGAGGGCCTGCGCACCACGGTCCTGCTGGGGCTGACCGCGGGCATCTCCGCGGCCACGGTGCAGGCGGCGCTGGAGCAGCTGCGCGCGGCGGGCGTGTCCCTGGTGGGCGAGCCCGTCGTCGCCTGAGGTCCCCGCCGGCGCCGGAGCGGGCGGGGCCGGAGCAGGACGGGGCCGGCGGCGGTCGTCGAGCCCCGCAGGAGCGATCACCCACCACGGAGGCGCACGTGCTCATCGGCATCGTCGGAGCGGGCAACATCGGCGGCAACCTCACCCGGGCGTTCACGCGCGCCGGGCACGAGGTGCGGGTGGCGAACTCGCGCGGGCCCGGGACGCTGGCGGACCTGGCCGCCGAGACCGGCGCCACCGCCGTGGAGGCGGGCGAGGCCGCGCGCGGCGCGGACCTGGTGGTCGTGACCGTCCCCGAGGGGAGCGTGCCCGCCCTGGCCGGCGTGCTCGACGCCGCCGCCGACGGCACCGTGGTCGTCGACACCGGCAACTACTACCCGCGCGAGCGCGACGGGCGCATCGAGGGCATCGAGGCCGGCACGCCGGAGACGGTGTGGGTCGCGCAGCAGCTGGACCCGAGCGGCCGGCTGCGCTGGGTGAAGGCGTTCAACGGCGTGGGGGCCGAGGACCTGCTCACCGCCGGGCGCCCCTCAGGGGACCCGCAGCGCCGCGGCCTGCCGGTGGCCGCCGACGACACCTCCGCGAAGGCGGTGGTGATCGGCCTGCTGGACGCGATCGGCTTCGACGGCGTGGACGCCGGCGCGCTGGCCGGCTCCTGGCGCCAGCAGCCGGGCACGCCGGTGTACGGCGCCGAGCTGGACGCCGACGGGGTCACCCGCGCGCTGGAGGCGGCGCCGCGCGAGCGCCCCGCGGACTTCCGGGCCTGACGACCGCCGCCCCGCGCACGCGACGGGCGCCCGGTCCCCGCGGGGACCGGGCGCCCGTCCAGCGCACGGCGGGGCGCTCAGCGCCGGCGCACCACGACCGTGCCGCCGAGCTTGTCGTGCAGGGCCTGCTTGCGCTTGTCCCAGCACGGCCACAGGGAGTCCAGCAGCGCGTACAGCGCACCGAGCTGGCCGAGCTGGCCGAGCAGGTCGGAGGTGGCCCAGCGCAGCACCGCCTGCCCCCACGTGGGCTTGCCGGGACGCTCCCAGTGCCGCACCCGCAGCCCGAACAGCGCCTTGCCCGGGGTGGCGCCGTAGGCGCGCAGGAACAGCACCGTGTAGACCGCGCTGGTGGCGATGAGGACCCCGGTGAAGCCGAAGGCGGCCGACCGGAACGCCGGGTCCTCCAGCAGCGACAGGGTGGCGCTGCTGTCACCGGCGGCCATCGCGTCCAGGACGTCCTGCACCTCGGTGGTCACGCGCTGCAGCAGCGACCACCCGGCGGCGGCGGCGATGGCGGAGACGAGGAACCAGTCCACCAGGCGCGCCAGCAGGCGCAGCCCGAGGTTGCCCAGCGGCTGCCCGTCGGGGGTGGCCAGGGCGCGCGCGGTCGGGGCCCCGTACGGGCCGCCGTACGGGCCCCCGTACGGGCCGTGGGGGCCCTGCTGCGCGTGCGGGTGCTGCCCGGCGCGCGGGTCGTCCTCGCGCAGGTCCAGGTGCGGCACCTGCGGCGCCTGCGCGGTGTGGGTGTGCTCGGTCCACCGCTGCCCGTCCCACCAGCGCAGCTGCGCCTGGCGGGACGGGTCGGGGTACCAGCCGGCGGGAGTGCTCACGGCAGCCGAGCCTGCCAGGTCCGCCGGGGCGCGCGGGTGGGGGGCATCAGACGCCGAACTCCACCGGGTCCAGGCCGACGGCGGTGCACAGGTCCCGCACCGCCCGGCGCTCGTCGTCGTCGAAGTCGCCGTCGGCGCCGCCCACGAGCACCCCGACCTGCACGACGGCGCGGGCCTGGTCGGGCTTGGAGCGCAGCTTGCCCACGGCCTGCAGCGCCTCGATCCGCCCGAAGTCGCGGTCGCTGGAGAGCTTGCCGCAGTAGCGCTCGAAGGACTCGCGCAGCTGCGCGGCGTCGAAGGCGGCCAGCACGTCGTGGGAGCCGATGAACGCCGCGGTCTTCTGCCGCTCCGCGGGGTCGATGCGCCCGTCGGCCGCGGCGATCAGCGCGCACGCGGCCATGCTGGCCTCGGCGAAGTCCTTGCTGCGGAACTGGGTGACCCGCGACTTCAGCTGGTCGACGGGAAGACCCCTGCCCTTGAGCCTGTCGAGAAAACCCACGTCGTCCTCCCTCGCCGGGACGCTCCCGGCCACACCGGTGGAACGGGCGCGGGGGCGGGCGGGTTCCACCGGCGCGCGCGGGCGCACCCGGCCCGCTCAGCTGAAGCGGCGGACGATCTCGGAGTTGCGGTCGGCCAGCAGCCGGCGCAGGGTGCGGCGCACGAACAGCGCGTCGGCCACCCGCCCGAGCGGGCCCGCCGGGCTGCGCCACGCCATCCGGTCGGTCATGATCGTCATCTGCGGGCCCTCGGGCTCGAAGACGTGCTCGTGCTCGAAGCGGGCGAACAGCCCCTCGCCCATGCGGTCGACGAACCGGCGCGGGCGCTCCAGCTCCACGATGTTCGAGGTGTGCGTCACGGGCAGCACCCCGAACAGCCGCAACCGCCAGCGCACGCTCTCGCCGAGCTGGATGCGCCCCCTCGTGCGCCCGGAGCCCTCCAGGGCGCGCACCTTGAACCGCCGGCCGGCGACACGCTCGACGTCGAGGTCCAGGGACACGTCGAAGACCTCGTCGACGGTCCCCCGGACCATGGTGCGCTGGACGATCTCGGGCACCGTCCGAACCTACCCGCGCCCCCTCACACCAGCGAGAGCAGGTGGTCGCGCCGGCGGCGCAGCACGTCCACGCCCGCCGACGCCGACGGCGGTCCCGGCACGGCCGCGCGGACCTTGGCGTACACGGTCGCGTGCGGCATGCCCCGCCCGGCCGCCACCCGGCCGACGAGGCCGTGGATCTCCTTGCGCAGCAGCGCCGCGGTGTGCCAGACGGCCTCCTCGGCGCCCTCCTCGCCCTCCTCCGGCGCGGGCGCCCGCTCGGCGGCCTCCTCGGCCGGGCGCGGGGCGGTGGTGCGCTTGCGGATCTCCGCGTCGCGCTGGGCGAGCAGGGCGGCGGTCTGCTCCGGGGACAGCAGCCCCGGCAGGCCGAGGAAGTCCTCGTCCTCGGCGGTGACCTCCAGCGGGGCCGGGCCGGTGCCCAGCACCGCCCTGCCGCCGTGCAGGACGTGCGCGAACTCCGCCTGCGCCTCCAGCGCCTCGTACTCCTTGGACTCACCGGGCTCGCGCTCCGGCGGCGGCAGCAGGTCCAGGCCGCCCTCGTCGACCTGCTCGGAGCTCACGCTGGGCGGGGGCGGGATGACGTGGTCGCGGTCGGACTCCATCTCCGCGGCCAGCGCCAGCAGCGGGCGCACAGCGGGCAGGAACACCGTGGCCGACTCCGCGCGGGAGCGGGCGCGCACCACGCGCCCGACGGCCTGCGCGAAGAACAGCGGCGTGCGGTAGGAGGTCATCCACGCCAGGCACGCCGCGCGCGGGACGTCCACGCCCTCGGAGACCATGCGCACGCACACCGCGAAGCGCTGGTCGCCGGCGGCGAAGTCGGCGATCTTCTGCGACGCCTTGGGGTCGTCGGACAGGATCAGCACCGGCTTCTCCCCCGTGACCCGCTGCACGATCCTGGCGTAGGCGCGCGCGTCGTCCTGGTCGGAGGCCAGCACCAGGCCGCCGGCGTCGTGCATGCCGTGCTCGCGCAGGTGGTTCAGCCGGTCGTCCATCGCGGCGATGACGTGCGGCACCCAGTCCCCGCGCGGGTCCAGCGCGGTGCGCCAGGCCAGCGCCTCCACCGACTTCGTGGTGGTGCTGTCGCTCAGGGAGGCGGCCACGACCTCCCCGGCGGAGTTCCGCCACCGCGAGGTGCCGGTGTAGGCGGCGAACACCACGGGGCGCACCACGCCGTCGGCCAGCGCCTGGCGGTAGCCGTAGGTGTAGTCCGCCGCGCTGCGCAGGCCGCCCTCGGACTCCGCGGAGTCGTCCTCGACGTACCTGACGAACGGGATGCGCTCGTCGACCTTGGTGCGGAACGGCGTGCCCGTCAGCGACAGCCGGCGGCGCGCGTCGGAGAACGCCTCCTGCACCGCCTCGCCCCAGCTGAGGCCGTCGCCGGCGTGGTGGACCTCGTCGAGCACGACCAGCGAGCGCTTGGCGGTGGCGCGGGCCCGGTGCAGCATCGGGTGCCCGGCGACCTGCGCGTAGGTGGTGACGTAGCCGCGCACGTCGGGGCGCACCGGGCCCACCGCGTTGGACATCGTCGGGTCCAGCTCGATGCCGGCGCGGTGGGCGGCCTCGGCCCACTGGGTGCGCAGGTGGTCGGTGGGGGCCACGACGACCACCCGGTCCACCTTGCGGGCCTCCAGCAGCCGGCGCGCCAGCGCCAGGGCGAAGGTCGTCTTGCCGGCCCCGGGCGTCGCGGTGACCAGGAAGTCCTCGGGGTCCTCGCGCTCGGGGTCGAAGTACAGCTCGACCGCCTCCCGCTGCCACGCCCGCAGCGGCCGCCCGGACGGTGCGGGCGCGGCGGCGGGGGGTGCGGGTGCGGTGGAGAACAGGTCCGGCGAGGGGTTCTGCGCTGTCGTGCTCACGGTCCTCCCACCGTAGACGAGCCCGGCGCGGGCGCCGGGCTCGTC
>NZ_JAAALM010000141.1 GCF_009906395.1 Kineococcus indalonis | reverse complement strand
CGTCGGGACCGGGCACCGGGCCGTCGGGACCGGGCACGGGCAGCGCGCCGGCCGCGGCGCGCTCCAGGACGTGCCGGCGGAAGCGCTCGGCCGCCGGGAGCAGTCGGTGCTCGCGCGACCACACCAGGCCCACCTCGCGCGAGGCGCCGGCGTCGGTCAGCTCCACCGAGCGCGACGGGCCGGCGCCGCCCTGCCGGGCCGCGCCCGGGGCGGCCGGCACCACGGCGACGCCCAGACCGGCGGCGACGAACCCCAGCAGCGTGGGCAGGTCGCCGCACTCGAAGGCCACCAGCGGCCGGACGCCGGCGCCCGCGCAGAGCTCGTCGAACCCGCGGCGCAGCAGCGAGGTGGGGGGCAGGGCGACGAAGGGCAGGTCGGCGGCGTCGGCGAGGGCGGCGCGGGGCCGCCCGGCCAGGGGGTGCCCGGCGGGCACGGCCAGCCGCAGGGGCTGGCGCAGCAGCCGCTGCCAGTGCAGCGCCGGGTCCGAGGGGCGCAGCGCGGTCAGCTCCAGGTCCACGCCGCCGCGCTCGCGCACGGCGGTGCTCAGCTCGTCGCGGGCCGGGCGCAGGTCGAAGCGGACGCGCGGGTGCGCGGCGCCGAAGCCGGCGACCAGGTCGGGCACGAGCCAGGCCCCCAGGGACGCCTGGAAGGACAGCGTCACGGTGCCGGTGTCGGGGTCGAGGAGCTGCTCGACGGCGGCCAGGCCGTCGTCCAGCTCGTGCATCATCGCGTCGACGTGGCGCTTGAAGGCGACGCCGGCGTGGGTCATCCGCAGGCTGCGCCCGGCGCGGCGCAGCAACGGGGTGCCGACCTGCGCCTCGAGGCGGGCCAGGGCGCGGGAGACCCCGGACTGGCTGGTGCGCTCGACGGCGCTCACCTCGGTGACGCTCACGCCGTCGGCGACCTGCTGGAACCAGCGCAGGGCATCGGTGTCCATGCCGCATGACGCTAGCGCATGGGTCTCATGTGCGACCTTCATTGGACGCATGGGTGACGTCCGCGGACACTGGGTGCATGCCCGCACCCCAGAGCACCACCGCCCGCACCGGCCGCGCCGGCCTGCTCTCCGCCCTGCGCCGCGCGGCGCGCCCGCTGCCCTCCGAGAGCACCGCCGTCGCCGCCTACCCGGCCACCCGCGGCGCCTCCGCGATCGTCCTGCCCACCCCGCGCCGCCCGATCGACTGACCGGCACCGGCCGCCCCGGCGGCCGCTGCGCCGGGCCGCCGCGAGCAGCCCTGGAACTCCCCGCGGCGGGGTGCTACACAGGACGCCGGGCGACGAGCCCGAGGCGTCACCGCGCCGGTACCCGCGCCAGGGCGTCCCCCTCGGTGAACTCCTCCTCAGGTCGACGAGGACAAGGGGAGAAAGTCGTGAGCGCACCCTCCACGCCCACCGGTGGTGACCTCTCCACCAGCACCGGGCCGCCCTTCCTGCACCGCGGCGCGCGGCTGCCGTTCCTGCTGCTGATCACGTGCTTCGCCGCGTGGGGCACGGCCGCGAACATGACCGACCCGCTGGTCAGCGTGTTCCGGACGATCTTCAGCATGAGCAACCTGCAGTCGGCACTGGTGCAGTTCAGCTACTACGGCGCCTACTTCCTGCTGGCGCTGCCGGCGGCCTTCATCAACCGGCGCTTCTCCTACAAGACCGGGGTGCTGCTGGGCCTGGGGCTCGCCACCGGCGGTGCGGCGCTGTTCTACCCGGCGGCGCAGGTCATGACGTACGGGATGTTCCTGCTCGCCCTGTTCACCCTTGCCGGCGGGCTGTCGATCCTGGAGACCTCCGCCAACCCGTTCGTCATGTCGATGGGGCCCGAGGCCAGCGCCACCCGCCGCCTGAACCTGGCGCAGGCGTTCAACCCGGTGGGCACCAACATCGGCGTGCTGCTGGCGGCCACGCTCATCCTGCCGCGGCTGAACACCGCCACGGCCGAGGAGCGCGCGGCCCTGGACCCGCAGGCGCTGCGCGCGATCCAGTCCGACGAGCTCGACGCCGTCATGGCGCCCTACCTGGGCGTCGGCGTCGTCCTGGCGCTCATCTGGCTGGGCATCGCGTTCACCCGGATGCCCGACCACCCCGGCGGGGAGGTCGAGGAGGGCCACGAGACGCACCTGGCCGCGACGGTGCGGCGGCTGGTCGCCAACCGCCACTACCGCTTCGGGGTGGTGGCCCAGTTCTTCAACGTGGGTGCCCAGACCTGCGTGTGGACGTTCACCCTGCAGTACGCCGCGGAGGCGGTGGGGGCGACGCCGACCGAGCAGGGCCGCTGGCTGCAGGCCAGCCTGATCGTCTTCCTCGTCTCGCGCTTCCTCATGGTCTGGCTCATGGGGCGCGTGCGCGGCGCCTTCCTCATGCTCCTCATGTGCGTGCTGGCCGTGGCGCTGTGCGCGGTGGCCGTCCTGGCGCCCGGCCTCGCCGGCCTCCTCGCCGTCGTCGGGCTGTCGCTGAGCCTGTCGCTGCTGTTCCCCACGATCTACGGCATCGCCCTGCAGGGGCTCGGGGAGGACACCAAGTTCGGCGCCGCCGGCCTGGTGATGGCGATCCTCGGCGGTGCGCTGCTGCCCCTGGTGCACGGCGCGGCGATCGACGCCACCAGCGCCACCACCGCCTACCTGGTGCCCGGGGTCTGCTTCGCCGTCGTCGCCGCGTACGCGCTCTTCGACCTGCGCGCCCACCGGCCCCAGCGGGCCGCCACCCGGTGAGCGGGACCCGCGCACCGGGCGGCGCGCGGGGCCGCCCGGGTACGGTGGCGGGCGACGCCGACCACCCGGGGAGGGGGCTGCCGCCGTGCCGGACGACGAGCAGGCGCGCTTCGAGGCGCTGCGCCGCACCGCGAAGGCCAAGGGCTGGGTGCTCGAGGCACCGACGGCGCGGCACCCGGGCTACCTGCTGACCAGCGGCCGCCCGGGCAAGGAGGACGCCCGCATCGCCTTCGGCGCGAACGGGCCCGTCCTGACCCTGGCCGAGGTGGAGCAGTGGCTGCGGGAGCTGCCGGGGAGCTGAGCCGGGGGTCGAGCCGGTGCTCCCGGCGCCGCCCGCGGGCGGCGCCGGGAGCACCGGCTCACACCGAGCGCAGCACCGTGGTGGAGCGGTCGCGCACCAGCAGGGTGGCGATCTCGGCGCCCACCTGCTGCTCGGGGTCGCTGGAGAGCACCAGCGTCCACGGCCCGCCCGGCGCCGGGGGCACCGTGAACTCCACCGCGTTGTCGGCGGCGTTGACGAACAGCAGCACCGTGGGCGAGCCGGTCGCGGCGAACTGCACGGCGAACGCCTTGGCGATGCCGTCCTCCCAGTCCGGGCCCTGCATCGGCACGCCGTCGGCGCGCAGCATCCGCACGGTGTCCCCGACGCCCTCCACCGGGCCGCGCTCCGAACCGCCGGCGCCGTCGGCGCGGTCGCCGCGGTACCAGGTGGCGCGCAGGGCGGGCGTCTCGCGGCGCA
Source organism: Kineococcus indalonis (assembly GCF_009906395.1). Classification (GTDB taxonomy): domain Bacteria; phylum Actinomycetota; class Actinomycetes; order Actinomycetales; family Kineococcaceae; genus Kineococcus; species Kineococcus indalonis. Next base: position 4,870 of record NZ_JAAALM010000141.1, on the reverse strand, counting down.
GCCGCACCAGGTCGCGGGTGAAGGCCAGCAGGTCCTGGTCGGCCGAGCCCCAGTCGAACCAGGAGATCTCGTCGTCCTGGCAGTAGGCGTTGTTGTTGCCGCCCTGGGTGCGGCCGATCTCGTCGCCGCCCAGCAGCATCGGGATGCCCGCCGACAGCAGCACGGTGGTCAGCAGGTTGCGGCGCTGCCTGCCGCGCAGCGCGTTCACCTCCTCGTCGTCGGTGGGCCCCTCCGCGCCGCAGTTCCAGGAGCGGTTGTCGCTCTCGCCGTCGGCGTTGCCCTCGCCGTTGGCCTCGTTGTGCTTCTCGTCGTAGGCGGTGAGGTCGGCGAGGGTGAAGCCGTCGTGGGCGGTGACGAAGTTGACGCTGGACAGCGGCGAGCGCCGGTCGGCCTCGTACACGTCGGGGCTGCCGGTGAGGCGCTGCGCGAACGCGCCGAGGTCGCCCTGCCCGCGCCAGAAGTCGCGCACGTCGTCGCGGAACTTCCCGTTCCACTCCGACCAGCGCGCGGGGAAGCCGCCGACCTGGTAACCGGCGGTGTCCCACGGCTCGGCGATGAGCTTCACCGGCGACAGCACCGGGTCCTGGTGGACGATGTCGAGGAAGGCGCTGTGCACCCGCGCCTCGCCCCACTGGCGGGTCAGGGTGGTGGCCAGGTCGAAGCGGAACCCGTCCACGTGCATCTCGGTGACCCAGTACCGCAGCGAGTCCATGATCAGCTGCAGCGCCGCCGGGTGGGAGACGTTCAGGCTGTTGCCGGTGCCGGTGGTGTCGTAGTAGTGCTGCGGCTCCTCCTCCACCACGCGGTAGTAGGAGGAGTTGTCGATCCCCTTCAGCGACAGCGTCGGGCCCATGTGGTTGCCCTCGGCGGTGTGGTTGTAGACCACGTCGAGGATCACCTCCAGGCCGGCGGCGTGCAGGGCCTTGACCATCTGCTTGAACTCGGCCACCTGCGAGCCGTCGTCGCCGGAGGCGCTGTACTCGTTGTGCGGGGCGAAGAAGCCGATGGAGTTGTAGCCCCAGTAGTTGCGCAGGCCCTTCTCGGCCAGGTGGGAGTCCTGCACGAACTGGTGCACCGGCAGCAGCTCCACGGCCGTGACGCCCAGGTCCAGCAGGTGCTGCACGGCCGCGGGGTGGGCCAGGCCGGCGTAGGTGCCGCGCAGCTCCTCGGGCACGTCGGGGTGCAGCTTCGTGAAGCCCTTGACGTGCACCTCGTACACGACGGTGTCGGCGGCCGGGGTGCGCGGGGCGGCGTCGTCGCCCCAGTCGAAGGAGGGGTCGACGACGACGGCGCGGGGCACCGAGGGCGCGGAGTCGGCGTCGTTGCGCTGCTCGGGGTCCTCGAACAGGTGCCCGAAGGTCTCCTCCCCGGCGCCCCACCGCCCCTCCACGGCGCGCGCGTACGGGTCCAGGAGCAGCTTGGCGGCGTTGTAGCGCAGCCCCTCGGCCGGCTCCCACTCCCCGTGCACGCGCAGCCCGTAGCGGGTGCCGACGCCCGCGCCGGGCACCAGGCCGTGGAAGACGTGCCCGGTGCGCTCGTCCAGGCGCACCCTGCGCTCGCTGCCGTCGTCGTCGAAGACCGCCACCTCGACGGCCTCGGCCGTCTCGGAGTAGACGGCCACGTTCAGGGCCCCGGGGCGCAGGGACGCGCCCAGCGGGTAGGGGGTGCTCGGTCCGGCGTTCTGCTCGCTCACGGGGCGACACTGGCCGAGCACGCGGTGCCGCGCGAGTCGGGGCGGTCGGCGGCCGGCGCCGGGCGGGTGGGAAGCTGGTCCGGTGCGGCCGCTCCGGAGGAGCAGGGCGGGCCGCGACGGGAGCGGGGAGACGACGCGCGGGACCATGGACGACGCCACGAACGAGGCCACGGACGAGGCCGCGCGGCCGGGTGCGCCGCGCGGTGCCGGGGAGCGCGCCGGCGCCGGGCGGGTCGGCCGCTGGCACCTGGAGCTGGAGCACCACCTGTCCTCGGTGCCGCAGGCGCGGCACTGGGTGGTGCAGCGCTGCGCGCGGGCGGGCGTGCCGCCGGCCGCGCTGACGGTCGTGGAGCTGCTGACGGCCGAGCTGACGGCCAACGCGGTGCTGCACGGGCGGCCCCCCGTGCGGCTGGAGGTGGAGGGCACCGCCGAGGGGGTGCGCGTGGCCGTGCTGGACGCCGACCCCTCCCCGCCGGTGCGGCGCTCGGTGGGGCCGGAGGCCACCGGCGGGCGCGGCGTGGCCCTGGTGGACCTGCTCTCCAGCGACTGGGGGGTCGAGCAGCGCCCCGCCGGCAAGACGGTGTGGTTCGTGGTGACCGCGGCGGCGCCGGAGCGCTGAGGCCCGGGCCCCGGGCGGTCCGGCGGAACGGTCCTGCGCGCGGCCGGGGCGGCGGTACGGTGCGGCGGTGCTGAAGGTGGCGGTCCAGCGGTCGCGGCGGGTGCGGGGCCCGCTCCTCACCGCGGCGGGTGCTGCGGGTGGTTTCTGGGTCGCTCACCGTGCTCTCATCGACGACTCCTACATCACGCTGTCCTACGCCCGCAACATCGCCCTGCACGGCACGTGGGGCCTGCTGAGCGACGTGCCCTCCGCGACGGCCACCTCCCCGCTGTGGGTGCTGCTGCTGGCGGCGGCCACCGCGCTCACGCGCGACGCGCTGTGGGGCCTGGCGGTGGCGCACGTCGCCGTGGCCGCGGCGACGACGGCGGTCCTGGAGGCGCTGGCGCGCCGCACCGGGCTGCCGCGCTGGACGGCGCCCGCGGCGGTGGGCGCGGTGCTCGTCAACCCGCTGCTGCTCAGCGTGGTCGGCATGGAGAGCCTGCTGCTGGTGGCGCTGTTCGCCGCGGCGGCCCTGGCCGGGGCCGCCGCCCGCCCGGTGGTGCTCGGGGTGCTGGCCGGGGCGGCGTTCCTGACCCGCATGGACGCCGCCCCGGCGATCCTCGCCCTGGTGCTGTGCAGCCCGGCGGTGCTGCGCCGCCTGCACGTGGTGGTGCCGGTCGCCGCGCTCACCGCGGGCACCTGGACGACGTGGAGCTGGTTCGCGCTGGGCACCGCCGTGCCCGACACGTTCGTCATCAAGAGCCAGCAGCGCAGCTGGGGCCCGTGGTCGGTCGTCAACGGCTGGCGGTGGTTCGCCGAGCTGTACGGCGCCGACGCCGTCGTCGCGTTCGCGCCGCTGGCGCTGGCCGTGCCGGCGCTGGTGGTGGCCGCCGTGCGCGCCCGCGAGCTGCTGCCGTGGCTGGCGCTGACGCTGGCCGGCGTGGTGCACGTGGTGACCCTGGCGGTCCTCGTGGTGCCCCCGTACCACTGGTACTACGCGCCGGCCGTGGCCTGCAGCCTGCTGGGCGCGGTGGCGGCGCTGGCCTCGCTGTGCGCGCGCGCCGGGGGCGGGCGCTCCCGCGCGGTGCGGCCCGGGCGGCTGCCGGCGGCGGTGGCGCTCGTCGCCGTCGCGGCGCTGCTCGTGCCGGCGCTGGTCGTCGACGCCACCCGCGCGCTGCCGTGGCGGGTGGCGCCGGTGCAGACGAACTGGGCCAGCTCGGCCGCCTACGACGAGATGGGGCGGGGCCTGCGCACCGTGCTGCGCGGCGAGCGGCTGCTGACCTTCGGCGAGATCGGGCACCTGGCCTACGTGTGCGACTGCGTGGTCGACGGCTTCGCCGACCCCGCGCTCGTCGACGACGGGGTGCGCCGGGCCCTGCGCGAGGCCGGCCCGCTGCTGGGCCCGCTGCTGGAGCTGAACTACCGCCACCGCGACGTCTCGGGCGGGCCGGTGCCGCTGGCGGGGCGCCTGGAGGTGCTGCCGACCACCGAGCCGGCGCCGGCGGTCTCCTGGCCGCTGGACCTGCTGCCCGGTGGCGGCACCGTCCACGTGGTGCCCGCGCCGGCCCCCTGAGCACCGGCGCTCAGGGGGCGGAGGCGCGCACCACCAGCGAGGTGGGCACCGTCGTGGCCAGCGGCTCGCCGCCCTCGATGCCGTCGGCGACCAGGCGCACCATCTCGCGGCTGATGCGGTCCAGCGGCTGGTGCACGCTGGTCAGCGGCGGGTCCAGGGTCGCGGCCAGCCCGGTGTCGTCGAAGCCGACGACGGCGACGTCGCCGGGCACGGAGCGGCCCTGCGCGCGCAGCGCGGCCAGCGCCCCGGAGGCCATCAGGTCGGAGGCGACGAACACCGCGTCCAGCTGCGGGTCGGCGGCCAGCAGCGAGCGCATCGCCGCCTCGCCGCTGTCGCGGCTCCAGTCCCCGTGGCGCACCAGCTCGGCGCCGGTGCCGCGCAGCACGTCGCGGTAGCCCTCCAGGCGGTCCACGCCGCCGGGGGTGTCCAGGGGCCCGGTGATGGTGGCCACGCGCCGGCGCCCGGAGGACAGCAGGTGCTCCACCGCGGAGCGCGCCCCGGCGCGGTCGTCGGCGGCCACGGAGCTGATGCGCCCCTCCAGGCCCAGCACGCGCCCGCACGCCACGACGGGCACGTCGGTGGCGGCCAGCTGCCCGGGCAGCGGGTCGCCGGCGTGGGAGGAGACCAGCAGCACCCCGTCGACGTGGCGTCCCTGCAGGTACGCCAGGACGCGTTGGCGCTCGTCGTCGGTGCCGGCGATGAGCAGCACCGGGGTCAGGCTGCGCTCGGACAGCGCCTGGGCCACCCCGCGCAGCAGCACGGAGAAGACCGGGTCCTCGAACAGCAGGTGCTGCGGCTCGGTGAGCAGGAACGCGATGGAGCCGGAGCGGCCGGTGACCAGGGAGCGGGCGTGGGGGTTGGCGGTGTAGCCGGTGCGGGCGATGGCCTCCTGCACGGCGCGGGCGGACTCGGGGCTGACCCACTCGTGCCCGTTGAGCACCCGCGAGACGGTGGCGTAGGACACCCCCGCCTCGCGGGCGACGTCGCGGATGGTGGGCCGCTTGCG
>NZ_JAAALM010000140.1 GCF_009906395.1 Kineococcus indalonis | reverse complement strand
CACCTGGTGGAGCCGCCGCCGAGGAAACCCGTCAGCAGCCCGCTGACCGCCGCCGGCTCCACCAGGTGCGGCCAGTGCCCCGCCCGCAGCGCCCGCAGGTCCGCCGAGACCGCCCGCGGGGCCAGCGCGCGCAGCGCGCCGGCGTCGACGTCGCGGGTGCTGCGCACGTGCAGCAGCGGCACGTCCGCCGCCCGCAGCAGCGGCCGCGGGTCCAGCTCCAGCACGTCCGCCCACAGCCCGCGCACGGCCGCCGCGGGCGTGGCCGCCAGGCGCGCCACGACCTCCTCGCGCAGCCCGGCCCGCCGCGGCCCCCACGCCGTGCGCATGGAGGCCACCAGCACCGCGTGCCAGCCCTCGGCGCGCACCGCCGCCGCGCGGGCCCGCTTGGCGGCCAGCGCCGCGGGCTCCACGGGCACGTTGGAGTCCAGCAGCACCAGCCGGCGCACCGCCCCCGGGTGCCGCGCGGCCAGCAGCAGGCCCACCACGCCGCCCGTGGAGTGCCCCACCAGGTCCACCGGCCCCGGCCCGGCCAGCTGCGCCGCGCGCCGGCGCACCCGCGCCGCCACGGCCTCCAGGCCCGCTGGCCCGGCCAGCGCCTCCTCGGCGCCGTGCCCGGGCAGCTCCAGCGGCACCACCCGCCGCCCGGCGGCCGCCAGCGCGACGGCCTGCGCGGACAGCTCCACCACCCGGCACCCCGCGCCCGCCAGCAGCACCACCGGCGGGACGCCCGCCCGCACGCCCGCCGGGACGCGCGCCGGGGCGCCCGCCCGCGCCGGCCCGCTCAGGCGGTGGCCAGCACGCGCACCGACCACGCCGGCACCCGCAGCGCCGCTCCCGCCGGGGCCGGGCGCCGGCGCCGGTCCGGGGTGCTGCTCCAGCGCGGGTGGAAGCGCGCCAGCCCCTCCACCGCCGGCAGCACGACGTCGCGCTGGCGCTCGCCGGCGTTGACGACGACGAGCACCGAGGCCAGGCCCCGGTCGCGGCCGTCGACGAGCACCTGCAGGATCCGCCGGCCGGCGTCGTGCCAGCGCTCCACCGTCATCGGCTCGCCGTCCTCGGCGAACCACAGCAGGTCCTGGCGCTGCTCGCGCACCGGGTGCCCGCGGCGCACCCCCGCCTCGGCCAGCACCGGGTACCGCGAGCGCAGCGCCACCAGCTCGCGGGTGTCGGCCAGCAGCTCGCGCTGCCAGCCGGCCAGGTCCCAGTCCACCCAGGAGATCTCGTTGTCCTGGCAGTAGGCGTTGTTGTTGCCGCCCTGCGAGCGCCCGATCTCGTCGCCCGCGGTGAGCATCGGCACCCCCGAGGACAGCACCAGCGTGGCCAGCAGGTTGCGCGTGCTGCGCCGGCGCGCCGCCAGCACCGAGGGGTCGTCCGTGGGCCCCTCCACCCCGTGGTTCCAGCTGGTGTCGGAATCGCTGCCGTCGCGGTTGCCCTCGCCGTTGGCGTCGTTGTGCTTGCGGTCGTAGGTGACCAGGTCGGTCAGCGTGAACCCGTCGTGCGCCGTCACGAAGTTCACGCTGGTCAGCCGCCCGCGGGTGACGTCGAAGGTGTCGGCGGACCCGGCGAAGCGGGTGGCGAACTCGCGCAGGCCGCGCCCGGCAGCGTCCGGCGCGCCGTGCCCCAGGGAGAACTCGCGCGCGTCGGTGAGCCAGAACCGGCGCACCCCGTCGCGGAAGCGGTCGTTCCACTCGTGCACCGGCGGCGGGTACTGGCCGGTGCGCCAGCCGAACGGGCCGACGTCCCACGGCTCGGCGACGTGCTTGACCTGCGCCAGCACCGGGTCGCTCGTCAGCGCCACCAGCAGCGGGTGGTCGGGGGTGAAGCCCTCGCGCCCGCGCGCCAGCGTCGTCATCAGGTCGTAGCGGAACCCGTCCACGCCGTACTCGCTCACCCAGTGCCGCAGCGAGTCCAGCGCGAACTGCACCACGCGCCGCTCGCCGAAGTCCAGGGAGTTGCCGCAGCCGGTGACGTCGAAGGGGCGCCCGCCGGCGTCGCGCAGGTAGTACGTCGACTCGTCCAGGCCGCGCAGCGACAGGTGCCGGCCCTCGGGGCCCTCCTCGCAGGTGTGGTTGTAGACGACGTCCAGCAGCACCTCGATGCCCGCCCCGTGCAGGGCGGCGACCGCGCGGCGGAACTCCTCGCGCACCGCGCCCGCCCCGGCCGCGCGCGCCGCGGCCGTGGCGTACCCGGGGTGCGGGGCGTTGAACGCCAGCGTGCTGTAGCCCCAGTGGTTCACCAGCCCCCGCTGCCGCAGGGCGACCTCGGAGGTGCTGGCGTGCACGGGCAGCAGCTCCAGCGCGGTCACGCCCAGCGACGTCAGGTGCTCCAGCACCGCCGGGTGCGCCAGCGCCGCGTAGGTGCCGCGCAGCTCCGCCGGCACGTCCGGGTGCCGCATCGTCAGGCCCTTGACGTGCGCCTCGTAGACGACGGTGCGCGACCACGGGGTGCGCGGGTGCTCCCCGGGGCGCACCCGCAGCTCCGGCGGCAGCGGGCCCAGCGCCACCCCGCGCGGCACGTGCGGGGCGCTGTCGCGCTCGTCGCGCACGGCGACGTCGCCGCGCAGGTCCGCGCCCACCACGTGCCCGAACGTCTCCGGCGCCAGCGCCACCTCGCCCTCCACGCCGCGCGCGCACGGGTCCAGCAGCAGCTTGGCCGGGTTGTGCCGCAGGCCCCGCTCGGGGTCCCAGCGCCCGTGCACGCGCAGGCCGTAGCGCGAGCCCTCCCGCAGGTGCGGCACGTGCCCGTGCCAGACCCCCAGCTCCACGTCCGGCAGCGGGGTGCGCACCTCGGAGCCGTCGTCGCCGAAGACGCACACCTCCACGCCGTCGGCGTGGGCGGCGAGCACGGCCACGTCGGCGCCGCCGCCCTCGCTCTCGGGGCGCAGCGAGACGCCCAGCGGGTGCGGGGACGTGCGGCGCTGGGCGGCGGGCGTGGTCGGTGCGTCGCGGCGCGGGGTCGGAGCAGGCACCGGCGCAGTCTGCCCGAGGTGCGCCCGCCCCGTCCGGTCGAGCGCCCGGCGGGCCCGGCGCGCCGCCCTCCTTACACTGGGGGCGTGACGGCGTACCTCGACCACGCCTCGACGACGCCGCTGCGGCCCGAGGCCCTCGAGGCGTGGGCCGCCGCGGCCGCCCTGGGCGGCAACCCCTCCTCCCTGCACTCCAGCGGCCGGCGCGCCCGCGCCGCCGTGGAGGAGTCCCGCGAGGCGCTGGCGGCCGCCGTGGGGGCCCGGCCCGGGGAGGTCGTGTGGACCTCCGGCGGCACCGAGGCGGACAACCTGGCCCTGAAGGGCCTGTACTGGGCGCGCCGCGACGCCGACCCGCGCCGCCGCCGCGTCCTGGTGGGCGCCGCCGAGCACCACGCGGTGCTGGACTGCGCGCAGTGGCTGGCCGAGCACGAGGGCGCCGACGTGCGGCTGCTGCCCGTGGACGCGCTGGGCCGCGCCGACCTGGACGCCCTGCGCGCGGAGCTGGCCGAGGGCGGCGACGAGGTCGCGCTGGTGTCGCTGATGTGGGCGAACAACGAGGTCGGCACCGTGCAGCCGGTGGCCGCGGCCGCCGAGCTCGCCCGCGCCGCCGGCGTGCCCGTGCACACCGACGCCGTGCAGGCCGTGGGGCACCTGCCGGTGGACTTCGCCGCCGCCGGGGTGGACGCCCTGTCGCTGTCGGCGCACAAGTTCGGCGGGCCCGTGGGCGTGGGCGCCCTCGTGCTGCGCCGCGGCACCGCGCTGGTGCCGCTGCAGCACGGCGGCGGGCAGGAGCTGGGCGTGCGCTCGGGCACCCTGGACGCGCCCGCGGCCCGCGCCGCCGCCGCCGCCCTGACCGCGGCCACCGCCGCGCTGCCGGTGGAGTCCGCGCGCACCGCGGCGCTGCGCGACCGCCTCGTGGCGGGGCTGCGCGCGGCCGTGGACGGCCTGGTGCTGCGCGGGGACCCCGTCCTGGACGCCGCCCACCGCCTGCCGGGCAACGCCCACGTCACCGTCGCCGGCTGCGAGGGCGACTCCCTGCTGTACCTGCTGGACGCCGCCGGGGTGGAGTGCTCCACCGGCTCCGCCTGCCAGGCGGGCGTGGCGCGCCCCAGCCACGTGCTGCTGGCCACGGGCCTGTCCGAGCAGGAGGCCGCCGGGGCGCTGCGCTTCTCGCTGGGGTGGAGCACCACCGACGCCGACGTCGACGCCGCGCTGGCCGCGGTGGGCCCGGCCGTCGAGCGCGCCCGGCGCGCCTCGACCTCGGCGCGCACCTCGCGCGCGCGCCGCCGGCAGTCGGTGGTCGCCACCAGCGCCGGGGCGGGGGCGTCCTGATGCGGGTGCTGGCCGCCATGAGCGGCGGGGTGGACTCCGCGGTCGCCGCCGCCCGCGCCGTGGACGCCGGGCACGACGTGGTCGGCGTGCACATGGCGCTCAACCGCGCCCCCGGCGCGCTGCGCACCGGCTCGCGCGGCTGCTGCACGATCGAGGACGCCCTGGACGCGCGCCGCGCCGCGGACCTGCTGGGCATCCCCTTCTACGTGTGGGACCTGTCGGAGTCGTTCGTCGAGGAGGTCGTCGAGGACTTCGTCGCCGAGTACGCCGCCGGGCGCACCCCGAACCCGTGCGTGCGCTGCAACGAGCGCATCAAGTTCGCGGCGCTGCTGGACAAGGGCGTCGCCCTGGGCTTCGACGCCGTCTGCACCGGGCACTACGCGCGGGTGGTGCGCGGCGCGGACGGCTCCGCCCAGCTGCACCGCGCCGCCGACGCGGCCAAGGACCAGTCGTACGTGCTGGCCGTGCTGGACGCCGACCAGGTCGCGCACGCGATGTTCCCGCTGGGCGACGCCCCCACCAAGGAGCGGGTGCGCGCCGAGGCCGAGCGCCGCGGGCTGCCGGTGGCCCGCAAGCCCGACAGCCACGACATCTGCTTCATCCCCGACGGCGACACCCGCGGCTTCCTCGCCGACAAGCTCGGCGAGGAGCCCGGCGAGGTCCTCGACGAGGACGGCGCGGTGCTGGGCACCCACACCGGCACCTACGGGTTCACCGTCGGCCAGCGCAAGGGCCTGGGCCTGACCCGGCCCGCGCCCGACGGCCGGCCCCGCTACGTGCTGTCCATCGAGCCGGTGCGCCGCACCGTCACCGTCGGGCCCGCCGAGCGGCTCGCGGTGGGGGAGCTGCGCGCCGTGGCGGCGGTGTGGAGCGCGCCGGAGCCGGCCGGGCCGGTGGAGGTCCACGCGCAGGTGCGCGCCCACGGCGAGGCGGTGCCCGCGGTCGCGGAGGTCACCGGCGATCAGGTGCGCGTGGCGCTGCGCACCCCGCTGACCGGCGTGGCGCCCGGGCAGACGGTCGCCTTCTACGCCGGCACCCGCGTGCTGGGGTCGGCCACGATCGCGGGGACGGCGCCGGCGGGGGCCTGAGGCGCCGTCGGGCGGGGCGCCGTCGGGCGGGGCGCCGTCGGGTCAGCCCCCCGGCGCGGCCGTCGCCGCGGGGTCCGCGGTGCGGGCCACGGCCCGCAGCGGCGCGAACGCCACGTACAGGCGCATCTCGCGGATCACCGTCCCGTCGAGGTCGTGGACCAGGAAGAACGGCACCCGCAGGTCCGTGGCGGTGCCCAGGAACTCGCCCTCGAGGAAGGCGTGCTCGTCGGTGACGCTGAGGGAGCGCCCGTGCGAGCGGGCCTCGAACAGCCGCTCGTGCAGGTCCTCGATGCGCTCGCGCACCGCCGCGGGCCCGCTGAAGCGCTCCCCGGACTCGGTCTCCACCCACGCCACGTCCTCGGTGAAGAACGTGCTGAAGTCCCCGCCGGCGCTCATCACGCCGAAGTAGTCGTCCATGAGCCGCCGGTGCGCCTCGGCGCGCTGCGCGCTCGTCCCGGGTGCGGTCGTCTGGGACACCGTCGTCCTCCTGCCGTCGGGGCTGCGGGTACGAGGGTCCTCGCGCCCGAGCGCCCTGTCCAGACCCCGCGGCGCCCCTCAGGCCGCCCGCTGCGGGGCGTGGTCGGCGGGCACGGCCTCGGCCGGCAGCGGCGGGCCGGGCGGGGTGCCGTCGCCGAACGGGCGCCCGCCCAGCTCCTCGCGGTGGTGCGGGGCCCACCAGCCGGCGGTGTCCGGGCCCTTCGGCACCACGCCGGTGGGGTTGATGTCGCGGTGCACGACGTAGTAGTGCGCCTTGATGTGCTCCAGGTCGGTGGTGTCGCCGAAGCCGGGGGTCTGGAACAGGTCGCGGAAGTACGCCCACAGCACCGGCATCTCGGTCAGCTTCTGCCGGTTGCACTTGAAGTGCCCGTGGTAGACGGCGTCGAAGCGGGCCAGCGTGGTGAACAGCCGCACGTCCGCCTCGGTGATCGTGTCGCCCACCAGGTAGCGCTGGCGGGAGAGCCGCTCCGAGAGCGCGTCCAGGCGGGTGAACAGCCGGTCGTAGGCGCGCTCGTACGCACCCTGGGTGCCGGCGAAGCCCGCCCGGTACACGCCGTTGTTGACGTCGCGGAACACCCCGTCGTCCACCTCGTGGATCTCGTCGCGCAGGTGCTCGGGGTACAGGTCCGGGGCGCCCTCGCGGTGGTGCGCGCGCCACTCGGTGGACAGGTCCAGGGTGATCTGCGCGAAGTCGTTGGTGACCACCTGCCCGGTGGCGACCTCCACGACCGCCGGCACCGTGATGCCGCGCGGGTAGTCCGGGAAGCGCGCGAAGTACGCCTCCTGCAGCCGCTCGACGCCCAGCACCGGGTCGCGCCCGCCGGGGTCGAGGTCGAAGGTCCAGCTGCGCTCGTCGTGGGTGGGCCCGCACACGCCCAGCGAGAGCACCGGCTCCAGGCCCAGCAGCCGGCGCACGATGCTCGCCCGGTTCGCCCACGGGCACGCGCGGCTGACGACGAGCCGGTAGCGGCCCGGCTCGACGGGGTAGCCGTCGCGGCCGTCGGCGGTGATGCGGGTGGTGATGTAGCGCTGGTCGCGCTCGAAGGAGCCCTGCGGGTTCACGTACCCGCTGCCGCCCGTGCCGCTCTCCTCAGCCATGCGGCGACCGTAACGGCCACGCGCGCCCGCCGCCCGGTCGGCCCGGTCGGCCCGGTCGGCCCGGTCGGCCCGGTCAGCTCACCAGGACGGTCACGGCGTGGATGAGCAGGCCCACCAGCGCGCCGACGACGGTGCCGTTGATGCGGATGAACTGCAGGTCGCGCCCGACGAACAGCTCGATGCGCCGCGCGGCGTCGTCGCCGTCCCAGCGGGCCACGGTGTCGGAGATGACCGTGGCCAGCTCCGGGGCGAAGCGGCGCACCACGTGCCCGGCGGCGTCGGTGAGGTGGCGCTCCACGCGGGCGGCGAAGACGGCGTCGTCCTCCAGGCGGTGGCCGAGGTCGGCCAGCGCCTCCTCGCTGCGCACCCGCAGCGAGGAGGCCGGGTCGGCCAGGGCGTCGTTGAGGTAGCCGCGCACGCTGGTCCACAGCCCCGCCAGGGTGTCGGCCAGGCCGGGGGAGGTCAGCAGCCGCCGCTGGAACTCGTCGGCCTTGGCGCGGGTCTCCGGGTCGTTCTGCAGGGCGTCGGCGTAGCGGGCCAGCAGGTCGTCGATGGCCCCGCGGCCCGGGTGCTCGCGGTCGCCGGAGACGTCCTGCACCCAGCGCAGCGCCTCGGTGTGCACGCGCTTGCCCAGCCGCTCGTTGAGCCAGTCCGGCGCCCACAGCGGGGCGCGCTCCTCCACCAGCCGGCGCACGGTGCGCTCGTTGGCGACCAGCCAGCGCTCGGCCTCGGCCAGCGTCAGGTCCACCACCGGGTGGTGGGTGCCGTCGCGCACCACCTCGCCCAGCAGCCGGCCCAGCACCGGGCTCCACGGCTCCGCGGCCAGGCGGCGCACCACCACCTGGTCGATGACGCCGGTGACCTCCTCGTCGCGCAGCACGCCCAGCGCCCCGGTGAGGACGGTGGCGGCCTCCTCCACCACGCGCGCGGCGCCGCCGCGCCCGTGCAGCCACGCCCCGACGCGGGCGGGCACGCCGGCGCGGGCGACCTTGTCGCGCACCACGTCCTCGGCGAGGAAGTTCTCCGCGACGAACTGCTCCAGGCTCTTGCCCAGCGCCTCCTTGCGGCGCGGGATGAGCGCGGTGTGCGGGATCGGCAGCCGCAGCGGGTGCCGGAAGATCGCCGTGACGGCGAACCAGTCGGCCACCGCGCCGACCATCGCGGCCTCGGCGGCGGCGTTGACGAAGCCCCACGCGCCGTCGCCGCCCAGGGTGAGCCCGTAGACGACCGCGGCCACCACCAGCAGGCTCGTGGCCACCAGCCGCATCCGCCGCAGCCCGCTGCGGCGCTCGGCGTCGCCGGCGACGTCGCCGGGCAGGCCGGGGGCGAGGCGC
>NZ_JAAALM010000013.1 GCF_009906395.1 Kineococcus indalonis | reverse complement strand
GGTCCCCGAGGTCCCCGAGGTCCCCGAGGTCCCCGGAGCGGAACCGGCCGGCGCGGGGAAGGCCGCATCCACGCTCGCGCCGAAGGCCGCCACCGCCCGCACCACCGCCGCGCTCGGCACACCGGCGACCTCGGCGACCTGCGCCGGCGGCGCTGGACCGTTCAGCGCCTCGATGCGCACCCCGGCCACGGCACCAGCCCAGGCCGCGCCCCGCGGATCAGCGCAGGTGCAGCAGAGCGGGCCACGGTCACCCCGCAGACCGTGTCCTCGCCCGTCCTCGACGCGCGCACACGGGGGGAGGATGCTCGAACAGTGTTCGGAAGACCGAGCGACGACTGGGCCGCCAGGCGACGTTCGGACGCGCTCGAAGTGATCGTGCAGAACGCCTGGGAGCTCGCACGCCAGAACGGGCTCGCGGGCTTGACGCTTCGGGACCTGGCTCGCCGGCTCGGGATGGCCCCGGCGTCGCTGTACTCCTACATCGACTCCAAGCACGGCCTGTACGACGCGGTGTTCGCCCACGGCTACCGCGCTGCTCGCGCTGGACCCGCCCCGCGGGGGTGGTGACGTGCGGACGGTCCTGCGCAACATCGAGCACCTCTTCGTGCGCTCCTCGGTGCAGGACCCCGCGCGCTTCCAGCTGCTCTCGCAGCGCCCGATCCCCGGCTTCGAGCCGTCACCGCAGACCTACGCCCTGGCCCAGGAGGCCTACGAGGTCCTGCACGCACCGCTGCGGGCGGTCGCCGACGTCACCCAGGACGACCCGGACCTGCTCACGGCCCTCGTCAGCGGCCTCGTCAGCCGGCAGATCTCCAACGATTCCGGCGGCGATCGGTGGGTCCGCCTCATCGACGACGCCGTCGACGTCATCGCTGCCCGGATCGAGCAGCGCGAACCCCGTCCGCCCTCCGAGAGGGACGCGCCGACCGAGAGTCAGGCGAGCTCACGTCCATCACCCCGGCGACCATGCACCACCTCGCCCTCACCGTCCGCGACCTCGACGCCAGCGTCGAGTGGTACGGACGCGCGTTCGGGCTCACCCACCGGATGGACCTGCCGCACCCGGGCGGGTTCGCCCAGATGCTCAGCGACGACGCCTGGCAGCTCGTCATCGCCCTGCACCACCACGACTCCAGCAGCGGCGAGGCGTTCGTCGAGTCGCACACCGGCCTCGACCACGCCGGCCTGGCCGTGCCGAGCCGGGACGACCCGCTCGCCTGGCAGTCCCACCTGGAGACCCAGGGCGTCGTGCGCGCCGAGCGCGCCGACCGGCCCCTCACCCAGTCCCCGATCGCCGACGAGCCCTACGGGTCGGTGCTCGTGCTCCGCGACCCCGACAACATCCAGCTCGAGCTCTTCGCCCCGCCCGCGGCTGACGAGTGACGGGGGCGGACAGCCGTGCGCACCACACGTCCTGCGCCCGACGTCACCGCCTCGGCGACGTCGCACCGATCCCCGGTCTGAGGTTCCTCCCGGTCAACGCCTACCTCCTGCACGCCGAGCAGCCGATGCTCGTCGACACGGGACTGCCCACCTCGACGACCGGATCGACCCCCACCGCGTGTTCCTGCTCAACCCCGGGCAGAGCCTCGACCTGGGGGACCGGAAGATCAGCGCCTTCCGTCCCCCGGTGTACGACAGCCCCGCGACCACGGGCCTGTCCGACGGGTCGACCGGCACCTGCTTCACCTCGGACTGCTTCGGCGCACCGATGGCCAGCGCGGAGCTGACCGCCGTCGAGGACGTCCGCGAGGTCCCTCACGACGACCTCGTCGCCGGGCAGCGGCTCTGGGCGACCGTGGACAGCCCGTGGGTCTCCGGAGTGGACCGCAGGGCCTTCGCGACATCCCTGGAACCGCTGCGCCGACTCGACCCACCCGTCGTGCTCTGCACCCACCTCCCCGCCGCCCGCGGTGCCGCGGGTGCACTGCTGGACACCCCCCAGAGCGCCCCCGACGCCGGCCCCTTCGTCGGACCCGACCGGGCCGCGCTCGAAGCGCTGCTCGCCGAGATGGAACCCGCACAGCGCTGACCCCGCGAGGAGCGTCGCGCAGGCCCGCCCCGGAACAGGCCGGGACCGCACCGGGTCCGCGTGGACGCCCGGGCCGCTCGACGCCCGCGGGCGCCGAGCGGTCGGTAGCGTCAGCTGTCATGTCGCAGGACATCGGTGACAGTCCTGCATCAGGACACCGGTGACGCTCTCAGCCGTCGTGGTGGTGGCACTTCTCGGTCCGCTGGCCCCACCCTGCAGCACTCCGCTGGCCACCGCGGAGCGCGGACCTCCCCCCTGCGCAGGCGACGCGCACGGATGAGGGCGTGGCCGGCCAGCGGACACGACCAGGTGAGCAGCACCACCGGAGCCGTCAGTGGCTCACCCGCACCGCCTCGACTTCACGGTCACGGACGTCGCGGTCATGCCGAATGGCGCGCGATGGCGAGGCCGGTCGCTGCGGTCTGATGATTTTGTCCAGGTGACCATCGGCCTGCTTCTCTGCTTCAGGACGCATCAGTCGTGATGGAGGTGCCGCATGGCGATGACGGCAGCAGGCCGGCGAGGACTGGCCTGGTGCAAGGAGTGGAACCGACAGCACCCCTGGGACCACAACGCCCACCACCACGCCTGGATCGAACGCCAGCTCCCCAGCCGCTTCGGCACCGCCCTGGACGTCGGCTGCGGCAGCGGCGACCTGGCCCGCCGGCTGTCCCGACGCGCCAGCCACGTCACCGGCCTCGACACCGACCCCGCCAGCATCGGCACCGCCCAGCACCTCTCCACCCACGAGAGCAACCTCGATTTCCGCTGCGAGGACCTCATCACCGCCGACCTGCTCGGCGGCTACGACGTCATCACCGCCCTGGCGGTGCTGCACCACGTCCCCTTCGAGCCGGCCCTGCGCCGACTGCGCGACCTGCTGAGTCCCGGAGGCAGGTTGCTGGTCCTCGGCGTCTACCGTGAGCGGACAGCCTCCGACCACCTGCTCAGCGCCATGGCCGTTCCCGCCAACCTCGTCATGGGCATGGTGAAGACCCGGCAGCGAGGATCAGCCCAGCGCCCCGTGGCGATGTCAGCACCGACTGCACCCGCCACGATGACCTTGCGTGAAATCCGCGACGTCGCCCGTCGGCGGACTCCGGGTGCCGTGGTGCGGCGGCACCTGTTCTGGCGCTACTCCCTGCGCTACACCGCCCCCGCCTGATGCGGCCCAGTGATCACATCAACATGCGGGACTTCACGGTCCTCCCGCGTTGTGCGCGCTGTCATGGGTGGTCGTCACCTGTTCAGCACTGCGACTGTCACCGAAGTCCTGGCACATCGACTGTCACCGGTGTCCTGATGCGGAACCGTCACGGATGTCCTGAGACACCACAGTCGGTGGCGTCAGCTCGTACCCTGCACACGTGGCCGTGGTGATCGAGGTGGTGACCGACATCGCCGCCGAACCCCGCGTGGTCTTCGACCTCGAGCTGGACGTGGACGTGCACACCGCCTCCCTGGCCGGCAGCGGTGAACGCGCCACCACCGGCAGCGCCCGGCGCCGCCTGCAGCTCGGTGACGAGGTGACCTTCCACGCCCGCCACTTCGGCCTGCCCTGGCGGATGAGCAGCCGCGTCACCGTGCACGAGCGACCGCACCGCTTCGTCGACGAGCAGACCCGCGGCCCGTTCCGCAGCATGCGCCACGAGCACCTCTTCGAGGCCCTCGCCGGCGAGGTGGGTCCCGGCGGCACGGCGGGAACCCGGATGGTCGACCGCATGAGCATCACCGCACCCGCCGGTCCGGTGGGTGCCGTGGTCGCGCGCCTCGTGCTGGCGCCCTACCTGCGCCACCTGCTGCGCCGGCGCGCGACGCACGTCAAGGACGCCGCCGAGTCCACCGACGTCCCGGACGTCAGTTGATGATCTCCGCCCGCTCGTCGGCGCGCAGCGCCGACAGGCGTTCCCTCCACCGGCGCAGCGCCTCGGGCGTCAGCCGCGTCCAATCGCCGACCTCGCCCACGACCCTGAGCGGGGCTGCGCTGCGGTAGGAGCGGGTGGGGTTCCCGGGGAACTTCTTGTCGGTGACGTTCGGGTCGTCCTCGAAGTCCCCGGTCGGCTCGACGACGTACACGCGCGGGGCACCCTCGCCGGCGGCGAGTTCGGCGGCCAGTCCCGCACCGTCGCGCAGGGCGGTGAAGTAGACGTGGTTCATCACCACCTCGGGGCGGTAGTTGGACCGGAAGCCCGCGGTGAGCAGGTCGCCCACGCGCAGGTCGGCTCTCGTGCCGTGGAAGAACGGGCCCTCGTCCGTCGCTCGGCTCACCGCAGCAGCGTAGGCGGGCGGCGCCGACCCGCGTTCGGCACCCCGGGCGGACCGGGCGGCCGCGTATCAGGCAGCGGCGCCGCAGCCTCCTCCTCGACGGGTGCCGCGGCGGCCCGAGCTCGGCACGGTGCCGGAGCGGGCCGTCCGCACCGCACCCACCGGGCCGCTGCTCCCGCGCGGCCCGGCGCAGCGATCGCAGAGCGGAGCAGCGGAGGAGGTGAAAGCACATGTCGGGCATGAAGGTGGAGGACCTGTCCGGGTTCGGTCCCGAACTCGATGAGGACGAGCTCCTCGTCGTGACAGGAGGAGCCGGCCAGGTCGGCAGCGCCCTGTACGCCAAGGGCACGGGCGGTCCGTGCGGCGGCTGTCACTGACGGGTCATCGGCACGGCCCCGGGCGGCCCGCGAGCCGGGCCGCCCGGGGAGGCGGCGACGATCCGCGTCGCCGCCGCGACGAGGAGGGAGCAGGTCCGGTGTCGGGTCAGGTGCTGGTGCTCGCGCGCGCGGGCGACGAGGCGGCCGAGCACGTGGCGGGGCTGCTCACCCGCCGCGGAGCCGATCCCGTCCTGCTGGACCCGGCCCGCAGGGGCCGCACCCCCGCCGACCGTGCGCGCCGCTGCACCGGCACGGCGCTGAGCGCGCGCTTCGACGCCGCCGGGGCGCTGCGGCGGCGGCTCGTCCTCGACGGCCGCGTCGTGGACCTGGACGCGCTGCGGGCGCTGTGGATCACCAGGCTCCCCCTGCCCGCCCCCCCGGGGCGCGCGATCGTGCAGGGGGGTTCCGCCGCCGTCACCGCCCTGTACCGCGCGCAGGAGGAGGCGGCCTTCTGCGCCGACCTCTGGGACGGCCTGGACGCCCCGGTCGTCCCGGGCCCTCCCAGCGCCCTGGCCCGCGCGGCGGGGCGCACCGTCCAGCTGCGCGAGGCGGTCCGGGTCGGCTTCGAGGTCCCCGACACGCTCCTCACCAACGACCCCGACGCCGTCCTGGACCTCTACTGCGCGCACGAGGGCGACCTGGTCACCAAGGCCCCGGAGCAGCTCGGCGCCCGCGTGGACGGCGCGGGCTTCTGGCGCCCCACCCGGGCGCTGTCGACGCGGGACGTCCGCAGCGCGCCGGACCTGCTGCAGTGCCCGCTCATCGTCCAGCGCCGCCTGGAGAAGGCGCTGGAGCTGCGCGTGACGGTCGTGGGGGAACGGGCCTTCGCCGTGGCCGTCCACTCGCAGCGCAGCAACCACGCCCGGCTGGACTCGCGGTTCTCCGACCCCGCCCGGACGCCCCACCGCCCGCACGAGCTGCCCGAGGGCACCGCCGCGCGCTGCGTCGCTCTGACCCGGCGGTTGGGGCTGTCCTACGCGGCGCTGGACCTGGTGCTCACCCCCGAGGGTCGCTGCGTCTTCCTGGAGCTGAACCCGGACGGGCAGTACCGGTGGCTGGAGCGGGTGACGGGACTGCCGATCAGCGAGGCGCTGTGCGAGCTGCTGCTGCGGGGCGCGGTGACGGCCGGTGCCGCGGTGACGGCCGGTGCCGCGGCACCGGCCGGGCGCGGGGCGCGGGCGTGACGCCGCCGGCGCTCCTGGTCGATGCCCTGGACTACCTGCGGGGCCTGGCCGAGGACGGTGCCGCGCCCCGCAGCGCCCTGCGCGGGCTGGAGGACCTCCGCGCGAGGCACCCCGGCTGGCGGCTGCGCCTGCTGTGGCAGCGGGAGGAGTACGACGGCTCCCTGGAGTACGACCTGCTGCTCAGCCGCGACGACCGCGGCGACGGCGACGGCGACGGCGACGGCGATGGCGACGGCGACGGCGACGGCGACGGCGACGGCGACGGCGACGGCGATGGCGACGGTGATGGCGACGGCAGCACGATCTCCCTCTCGCGCAGCACGCCCGGGGGCCTGCCGTGGAGCCTGCGCGGGGGGCAGCGCAGCGGGGAGCGGGTGCTCCTGACCGTCGGAGCCACCGCCGTGGAGGTGGGGCAGGCCATCGCCTACCTGGACGCCGTGTGGGGTCACGCCGACCTCGCGGACCGGCTGATCACCGCGTGCCTGGTGCGTGAGGAACTGGCCGGGCGACCGGTGCACGTGGAGGAGGCGGAGCTGCAGGCCGCCGGCGACGCCTTCCGCCGCGCCCGCGGCCTGTTCAGCGCCGCCGCGACGCAGCGGTGGATGCGCGAGCGCGGGCTGACGGTGGAGGGCCTGCAGGAGCTGGTGGCCGGGGAGCTCGCGGTGCAGCGGTTCCGGCAGCGGCTGGCCGCAGCGTCCCCGCCCCCCGGACCGCAGGACCTCGCCCGCCTCGGCACGGCGACGATCAGCGGCTCGAGGTTCTTCGAGGCCGCCGGTGCCGGGCGGTTCTGCGCGCGGGTGCGCGCGGGCGCCGGGTTCCACGAGGAGACCGAGCGTGCGCTCGCCGAGGGCGCGCTGGACCCCCGGGGCAGCGGTTTCGCCGTCGTCACGGGAGCGGACCTGCCCACCGCCGTCACCGACGAGCTGTTCGCGGCCGGACCCGGTTCCCTGATCGGGCCCTTCCCGGTGGACGGGCGCCACCTGGTGGTGCGGGTCCTGCAGGTGCGCGCCGCCGACCCCGCCGAGGCGCAGGTCCGCTGGCAGCGGGAGGTGTTCGAGCGGTGGGTGGGGCAGCGGCGGGCGCAGGCCCGGATCGAGTGGCACTGGGGCGACAGGGAGCGCACGGACCTGGTGACCCGCGCTGCGCGGCAGGGACCGGTGGCGCGGTGAGCGGGGCGCGCCCGCTCCCCCGGCGGCTGTTCCGCGAGGAGGCCCTGCGCGCTCGCGCCGAGGGCCCTCGCAGCGCAGGACCCCCGCGCGAGCTGCCCGCCGGGCTGCTGGGGACGCTGTGGCTGCTCGTCGTGCTCCTGGCCGCGGCTCTGCTGGCCGTCGCGCTGCTCGTGCGGGCGCTGCTGGCGACCCCCGGAGCCGGTGCGTGAGCCCGCTCGGGCGGTCTCGACGGCACCGCCGGATCCCGCTGGTGCTCCAGTCGTGCGTGGCCGACTGCGGAGCGGCCTGCCTGACCATGGTGCTGCGCCAGCGCGGCGTGCCCGCGGCGCTGAGCGAGGTGCGCCGCGATCTCGGCTCCTCCCGCGACGGGCTCAGCGCCCTGGACCTCGTGCGCGCCGCTCGGCGGCGCGGCCTGAGCGCCCGCGCCTTCAGCGTGCCCCCGCAGGCCCTAGCGAGGGCGCCCGGCGCGATCGTGCACTGGGAGTTCAACCACTTCCTCGTCCTGGAGCGGTGGAGCCCCTCGCGGGTCCTCGTGCTGGACCCGGCGGCCGGTCGCCGCCGCATGTCCGCGGTGGAGTTCGCCGCGGGCTTCACCGGCGTCGTCGTGGTCGCGGGGGACGCGACCTCACCGGGCGGCGGGGAGCGCGTGGAACGGCGCCCCTGGCGCGCCCAGCTCGCCCGGGCCGTCCTGCTGCGCCACCGCGGGTTGTGGTCGCAGGTGCTCGCGACCTCCGCGCTGCTGCAGCTGCTGGGCCTGGCGGTGCCGGTGGTCATGCGCCTCGTGGTCGACCACGGCCCCGGCGCGGGAGGTGACCTCCTGACCCTGCTCGCGCTGGGCCTCGCCGCGGCCGTCCTGGCCCGCACCGCCCTGGACCTGCTGCGCGCCGCGCTGCTGTCGGCGCTGCGCGCCCGGGCCGACGCCGAGCTGAGCACCACGGTGGTGCAGCGGCTGCTCGCGCTGCCCTTCGCCTTCTTCGCCCAGCGCGGATCGGCGGACCTCGTCCTGCGGGTCGGCAGCGTCTCCACGGTCCGGGAGACGATCGCCGGCAGCGTGCTGCCCGCGCTGCTGGACGGGCCGCTCGCCGTGGGCTACCTGGTGCTCCTGACCACCCAGGACCGGGTGCTCGGCGCCGCCCTGACCGCCGTGGTGCTGCTGCAGGTGTGGCTGCTGCTGGCGACCAGGCGCCGGATCTCCGCCCTCGCCCAGCAGGAGCTGGTGGCCGCCTCCGCCGCGCAGGGGTTCCTCGCGGAGGGCGTGCGCGGCATCGAGACCCTCAAGGCGGCCGGCGCCGAGGAGCGCGCGGTGCAGCAGTGGCGGCGCCGGTTCACCGCGCAGCTCACCGCGACCTCCCGCACCCAGCTCACGGCCGGGGCCGTGGACGCCGCCTCCGGCGGGCTGCAGCTGCTGGCGCCGCTCGCGCTGCTCCTGCTGGGGGCGTGGCGGGTGCGCGGCGGTGACCTGAGCCTGGGGGAGGCGCTGGGCGCGGTGGCGCTGGGCACGCTGGCGCTGACGCCCGTGACCTCCCTGGCGGCGAGCCTGCAGCTCGTGCAGGTGGCCGGCGCCCACCTGGAGCGGCTGGCCGACCTCTTCGAGGCGGAGCCGGAGCGCAGCGGCTCACCGGGCACCGCGCCCGCCGCGCCCACGGCGCCCGGCGGGCCCGCAGCGCCCGGCGGGGCGCTGGAGGTCCGCGAGCTGGGCTTCCGCCACCACCCCGGGGCCGGGTGGACGCTGCGGGACGTCTCCTTCACCGCCCACCCCGGGCAGAAGATCGCCCTGGTGGGGCGCTCGGGCTGCGGGAAGACGACCCTGGCCCGCCTCCTGCTGGCCCTGTACCCGCCGACCGAGGGGGAGGTCCTCCACGACGGCGTCGCGACCGGGCGCTGGGACCTGACGGAGCTGCGCCGGCGGTTCGGCGCGGTGGTGCAGGAACCGGTGCTGTTCACCGGCACCGTCCGGGAGAACATCGCCCTGGGCGATCCGACGGCTCCCCTGGCGCGGGTCGTCGACGCGGCCCGCTGCGCCTGCCTGCACGAGGAGGTCGAAGCGCTCCCCATGGGTTACGAGACGGTGCTCACCGAGGGCGGCGGGCTCTCCGGCGGGCAGCGCCAGCGCGTCGCCCTGGCGCGCGCGCTGCTCACCCGCCCCCGGGTGCTCGTGCTCGACGAGGCCACCAGCCACCTCGACGCGGCGACGGAAGCCGCGATCGAGGCGAACCTGGCCCGCCTGCCGCAGACCCGCATCGTCATCGCCCACCGCTTGAGCACCGTGCGGGACGCGGACCTGATCCTCGTCCTGGACCGCGGCCGGGTCGTGGAGCGCGGCACGCACGCGGACCTGCTGAGACTGGGCGGGGAGTACGCCGGGCTCGCCGCGCTCCAGGGGACCGCGCCGGCCTGAGCGGCCGGCGCGCACCGAGTGCGCCCGAGCACCGCGCTGGACACCATCGACGCGTGAGCGGACCCCTGCACGAGCGCGTCGTCATCGTCTGCACGAGCGCGTCGTCATCGTCACCGGCGCCAGCCGGCGCACCGCCATCGGCGCCGCCGCCGCCCGCGAGGCCTTCGGCCACGTCGACGCCCTGGTGGCCAACCACGCGCGCAGCAGCACGCAGGACCTCGAAGGACCGACCGCCGCCGAGCTGCACCTCAGCTGGGCGCTGAACACCCGCGCCACCCCGCTGCTCGTGCAGGCCTTCGCCGCCCAGCACGAGGACACCCGCCGCGGCGGGCGGGTGCTGCTGCTCACCTCCGGGCAGCACCACGGCGCCACGCCCGCCGAACTGCCCCGCACCGCCTCCGAGGCGGCGCTGCACGAACCCACCCGCAGCCTCGCCGTGCACCTGGCGCCCCGCGGCGCCACGGTGGACTGCATCGACCCCGGTCCCCACGACACCGCCCGCCTGATCGCCTGGCGGCTCAGCGACGAGGCGGACTGGGTCACGGGACGGACCACCGCCTCCGACGGCGGCTGGTCCTCCCGCTGAGCACCAGCACCGCGCTCTCCCGGCGGCGCTGGTCACGCGCAGCTCGCCCCCTGCGCCGCGCGGTGGTGCGCCGCCCGGGTCGCCGGGTCGAGGAGACGTCCCAGCACCAGCACGAGCAGGCCCGCCAGCACCACGCTGAGCAGGGCGACCCGGAGGCTGGTGGCGTCGGCGACGAGACCGACGAGGGCGGGAGAGACGAGGAAGCCGACGCGCAGCAGCCAGCTGACGACGGTCAGGCCCGCTCCGGCCGGCAGTCCGGGCAGTTCGTCCGCCGTGTGCATCACGGCCGGGACGAGCGTGGCCACGCCCAGGCCGGCCAGCGCGAACCCGGCCAGGGTGCTGGGGACGGAGGGCCAGGCCAGGGCCGCACCCATCCCGACGGCGGTGAGCGCACCACCGGCCAGCGCGACCCGGCGCCGGCCGAAGCGGTCCACGACGCGGTCCCCGGTGAGCCGCCCGACGGTCTGGGCCGCCTGCAGGGCCACGAAGGCCAGCCCACCCGCAGCGGCGCCGGCGCCCAGGTCCCCCCGCAGGTACAACGCGCCCCAGGACGACCCGGCGTCCTCCACGAAGGCCCCGCCGGCGGCCAGCGCGCCGAGCACGGCGAGCAGCACGGCGGTGCGCGCACCGGCGCGTCCCCGACGCCCGCCCGGGCGGCCCGGGGCCGGGCCGTCGTCGGCGCCTCCCCCGTCCTCGACGTCAGCTCCCGCCCGCTCCAGCTGCTGCTGCCCGACGCGCTCGGCGTCCTCGGGGCCGGGCAGCAGGAACCGGTGCGCGACGAGCGCGACGAGGCTGAAGACCGCTGCCGAGACGCCCAGGTGGACCCCCAGGGGCAGGCCCGCTCCGGCGGCGGCGGAACCGAGCAGGCCACCCACGACGGCGCCGACGCTCCAGAGGCCGTGGAAGGCGTTGACGATCGAACGTCCGTACAGGCGCTGCACGCGGAAGCCGTGCGCGTTCTGCGCGACGTCGACGACGGCGTCCAGGGCGCCCACCAGCAGCATCACGGCGGCGAAGAGGGTCCAGGTGCTCGCCAGCGGGACGGCGGCCACCGCGACGGCGGCCACCACCAGTCCCAGGGCGGCGACCTTGGCCGACCCCAGGCGCTGGAGGAACACCGGCGCGAGCAACCCGGCCAGGAGCGCCCCCAGGGGCATCGCAGCGATGCCGGTGCCCAGCGCGGCGTTGGACAGCTCCAAGCGGTCCTTCACCTCCGGCAGGCGCGGCACCAGGTTGGCGTAGAGGACGGCGTTGGTGAAGAACAGCGCGGAGACACCCGCACGGGCGCGGGAAGCCCGCACGGGGACCGGGGACGTGGCGAGGGCCATCGGTGGTGCGGCTCCTGAGGACGGGGTCACGACCGGGCGGTCGGTGACGGCCGGTGGTCGGTGACGGCTGGTGGTCGGTCACGGCGGGACGTGGCGCTGGACGAGGCGCTGGACGAGGTGCGGGCAGCGGTTCGCCGCGGCCCGCGGGCGAGCCGGCTCGCCGCGTCGTTGCGCTGGTACCCCAGGCGCTGGACGGCCTCGAGCACGCGCCGGCGGGTGCTGTCGCGCACCGCTGCGGCATCGTTGACCACCCGCGAGACGGTCTGTTGCGAGACCCCGGCCGCACGGGCGACATCGCGCATGGTCACGGGTGCGGCCGGGGCGGGGACGGGCTCGAGCACGGGCTCGTACCTCCTGCCGTGGTGGTGGGGTGGTGGGGTGCCGAGCGGGCCGGCCACCTGCGGGGGCGCTCGCCCCAGCACGAGGTGGGCCACGGCCGGACGCCGCGCCGCCACCCCTCTTCGATCACATTACATGACCATTCGATCGCCTGTCAGGTACTCTTCGGTCATGCACGCTGCACTCCGCCACAAGGAGATCCTCGAAGCGCTCCAGCGGTCCGGGCGCGTGGAGGTCCCCGAGCTCGCCGAGCGGCTGGACACCTCCGCCATCACCGTCCGCCGCGACCTGGACCACCTCGCTTCCGTCGGGGCGCTGCGCAGGGTGCGCGGCGGGGCCGTGACGACCGCTCTGCGGGGGGAGGGTCTGCCCTTCGACGTGCGCGCCGCCGACGACGCGGCCTCGAAGGCGCGCATGGCGGCGACCGCCGCCCAGCTCATCGCCGACGGGGAGGCGGTGGTCGTCGATTCCGGCACCACCGGAGCCGCGGCCGCGGCCGCGCTGGCGTCCCGACGCATCCGCGCGATGCCCTTGTCGGTGCAGGCGATCGACGCCCTGGCCGGCAGCCCCAGCGTCGAGCTCATCCTGCCCGGCGGATCGGTCCGCAAGCCCGAGGGGACCCTCGTCGGTTCCGTGACGGAACGCTCGATCGCCTCGCTGCGCTTCGACACCGCGGTCATGACGTGCTGCGCGGCCTCGGCCGAGACCGGCGTGATGGCCTACGACCTCGGCGACGCCGCCGTGAAGCAGGCGCTGCGGGCCGCCTCCGCGCGCACGATCCTCCTCGCCGAGGGCGCCAAGTTCACCCGGAGCGCCCTGGCCGTCGTCTGCCCCCTGGAGGAGGTCGACGTCCTGGTCACCGACAGCTCGGCACCGACAGCGGTCCTGGAGCGCCTCAGGGCCGCCGGTGTCCACGTCGAGGTCTGCTGAACCCGGACCCACCGCCGCGGACGCGGCTGGACGCGCCCACCCTCCAGGAGGGAGGGCGCGGTGGAGGTGCTGACCCGCTACCAGGCCGCCGAGCTCGGCGCGCGCGGCATCCGCGTCAACGCGCTGGTGCCCGGGGCGATCGCCACCGACATCGGCGGTGGTGCGGTGCGCGACGACGCCGACGTCGACCGCGCGGGGACGGGTCGGCGAAGCGGACGACACCGGGGCGGCCGTGCCGGCGCTGCTGGGCGACGCGCTGCGCAGGGCGCGGTACGCAGCCGTCACACGGCCGTAACGCACCGCGTCACCGCGGTGCCTAGCGTGCCGCCGAGGAGCGCGGCCGCCCGGTCCGCGCCGACGCGATCGGACGTCTGGAGCCAGTCATGAGCGGCAGTGCAGCACGCCTGCAAGCGATCGACGCCGTCATCGCCTACGAGGCGCCCAACCCGACCTTCGCGCCCGCCGAGGCGCCCGGCGAGGTCTTCGGGCGCAACGTCTTCACCAAGGCCGTCATGCAGAAGCGCCTGCCCAAGGCCGTCTTCCGGTCGGTGGTGGCCACCATCGAGCAGCAGGTGCCGCTGGACCCGGCCATCGCCGACGCCGTCGCGTCGGCGATGAAGGACTGGGCGCTGGAGAAGGGCGCCACGCACTACGCGCACGTCTTCTACCCGTTGACGCACTCCACCGCCGAGAAGCACGACAGCTTCTTCGAGCCCGACGGCGAGGGCAGCTCGATCGCCGAGTTCGCGGGCAGGACCCTGGTGCAGGGCGAGCCGGACGCCTCCAGCTTCCCCAACGGCGGGCTGCGCTCGACGTTCGAGGCGCGCGGCTACACCGGCTGGGACGTGACCAGCCCGGCGTACGTGCTGGAGAACACCAACGGCACCACGCTGTGCATCCCCACGGTCTTCGTCTCCATGACCGGCGAGGCGCTGGACCACAAGACCCCGCTGCTGCGCTCGCAGCAGGCGCTGGCCACCCAGGCCGCGCGCGTGCTGAAGCTGTTCGGCCACGACGACCCGGGCACGATCGTCTCCTACGCCGGCCCGGAGCAGGAGTACTTCCTCATCGACCGGCACTTCTTCCTCTCGCGCCCGGACCTGCTCAACGCCGGGCGCACGCTGTTCGGCGCCAGGCCCCCCAAGGGCCAGGAGTTCGACGACCACTACTTCGGCGCCATCCCCGACCGGGTGCTGGCGTTCATGCTGCACGCCGAGCGGGAGCTGTTCAAGGTCGGCATCCCCGCCAAGACCCGCCACAACGAGGTCGCTCCCGGGCAGTTCGAGATCGCCCCGATGTTCGAGCGCTCCAACCTCGCCGCCGACCACCAGCAGCTGCTCATGGTGACGATGAAGCGGGTCGCGCGCGAGCACGGCATGGAGCTGCTCTTCCACGAGAAGCCGTTCGAGGGCGTCAACGGCTCCGGCAAGCACGTCAACTTCTCCTTCGGCTCCTCCACGGTGGGCAACCTGCTGCTGCCCGGGGACACCCCGCACGCCAACGCGCAGTTCCTCGTCTTCTGCGCCGCGATCATCCGGGCGGTGCACAAGTACGGCGGGCTGCTGCGCGCCTCGGTCGCCTCGGCCACCAACGACCACCGCCTGGGCGCCAACGAGGCCCCGCCGGCGATCATCTCCATCTTCCTCGGCGACCAGCTCGCCGACGTCTTCGAGCAGGTCGCCAAGGGGGGCGCCACCTCCTCCAAGGAGAAGGGCACCATGACGATCGGCGTGGACACCCTGCCGGTCCTGCCCACCGACCCCGGGGACCGCAACCGCACCAGCCCCTTCGCCTTCACCGGCAACCGCTTCGAGTTCCGCGCGCCCGGGTCGATGCAGTCGATCGCCTCGCCGGTGTACACCATCAACACGATCGTCACCGAGGCGCTGGACTTCATCGCCACCGAGCTCGAGGAGCGCGTCGCCGGTGGTGAGGAGTTCCACCACGCGGTGCAGAAGGTCCTGGAGCAGATCATCACCGACCACGGCGCGGCGGTCTTCAACGGTGACGGGTACTCCGAGCAGTGGCAGATCGAGGCCGAGGCGCGGGGGCTGAAGAACCTGCGCACGACGATGGACGCCCTCCCGGAGCTCATCACCGACGAGGCGATCGAGCTGTTCGGCAGGTACGGGGTGTTCTCCGAGCGGGAGATGCACTCGCGCTACGAGATCGCCGTGGAGCAGTACGAGCTGAGCATCGCGGTGGAGGCCAAGCTGACGGTGGAGATCGCCGGGACCAGCGTGCTGCCCGCCGCGATCCGCTACCAGACCCAGCTCGCCCAGAACGTCGCCGCCCTCACGGCCGCCGGCGTGGAGGCGGACACCTCCCTGCTGCGGGCGGTGTCGACCCCGATCGCGGCGCTGCACGCGGCGCTGACGGCGCTGAGGGCGGTGACCTTCGAGGAGGGCCACGGCGCCGGCGTCGACGCGGCGCTGCACGCCCGGGACGTGCTGCTGCCGGCGATGGCCGCGGTGCGCGAGGCCGCCGACGAGCTGGAGACCCTCGTCGCCGACGACCTGTGGCCGCTGGCCACCTACCAGGAGATGCTCTTCATCCGCTGAGCGGCGACCTCAGAAGACGCTGGCGGGGTCGTAGTACTCGTCGATGTTCTCGCAGCCGATGCCGACGGCCTCGGTGAACGACTCCTCGGGGTAGTCGCTGGGCCTGGTGCGCCCGGTGGCCACGTCGATGGAGATCTTCAGCGCCTCCTCGGCGGCCAGCGAGGGGGAGTTGAGCCCGGTGGAGATGTAGCGCCCCTCGCACCCGTCCCGGTCGATCAGGGCCAGGGCCTCCTTCTGCCCGTCGGCGGAGGCGGCGACGTAGACGTCCCGGTACTGCTCGTTCCCGTTGACGACGTTGTAGGCGCCCAGGGCCATCGAGTCGTTCAGGCCGAGGATGAGGTCGATGTCGGGGTTGCCGGCCAGCATGTTCTCCGCGGCCACCTGCCCCCTGTCCTGGGCGTAGTCGCCCGTCTGCTCGGCGCGGATGTCGAAGGTCAGCCCGCCCTCGGTCAGCCCGTCCAGGAACCCCTGGCGGCGGTTGGGGCCGACGAACTCGTCGGTGGCCGGACCGGTGAGGATGACCATCGAGATGCTCGGCTTGCCCATGTCGAGGAAGCGTCGAGCGGTGAGCTTGCCGGACTCGCGCCCGATGGTGAGGTTGTCGGACTGCACGCTGGTCATCCCGGTGCCCGGGACGCTGGTGTCGATGTAGGTGACGGGGATCTTGGAGGCGATCTGCGTCATCATCTCCTTCTGGCCCTTGACGCTGGTGGCGTTGACGACCAGCACGTCGGCGCCCTGGGCCATCATCGCCTGCATCTGGTTCATCTGGATGACCGGGTCCTTGTTGGCGGCCTGGAAGAGCAGCTCGAAGCCCTGCTCGCGGGCGATCTCCTCGGCCTGCACCTGCATGGCGGCGAAGTAGGGGGCCTGCAGCTGCTGCTGGGCGAAGCCCACGACGACCTGGTCGACGCTGTTCTTGACGCCGTTGGCGGGCCCGTCGATCGGCGCCTGGGAGGGGTAGATCTGCCCGCAGGCGCCCAGGGTGAGCGCAGCGGCGGAGGCGGTCGCGGCCCGCAGCAGCCGGGCCCGGGGGCGGGACATCACCGGGTGGCCGGTGCGCTCGGGGCCGCCGGGCTCGCCGGGGTGCTGGTCCTGGCGCGCCGGCGGGTGAACTGCACGGTGGCCAGGGTGACGGCGACCAGGATGAGCGCGCCGCGGAAGGCGTCCTGCAGGAAGGTGGAGACGTTCAGCAGGGACAGCAGGTTGGCGATGACGGCGAAGATGACGGTGCCGACGACGGCTCCGAACACCTTGCCGTACCCGCCGGCCAGGCGGGCGCCGCCGATGACGACCGCCGCGATCGCCTCCAGCTCGAGCAGGTTGCCGGCCGTGGAGGTGCCGCTGGCGAAGCGGGCCAGGAACATCCAGCCGCCCAGGCCCACCAGCAGCCCGGCCAGGACGTAGACCGACCACAGGGTCGCCTTGACGGGGATGCCGGAGGCGCGGGCGGCCTCCTTGTTGGAGCCGATGGCGTACACCCGGCGCCCCCACACGGTCCGGTAGAGCAGGAAGGCGATCAGGACCACCATGGCCAGCCAGATGATGGCCAGCACCGGCACGCCCACGAACGTCGCCTGGCCCAGCGAGGCGAAGGAGGCCGCCGCCTCCGGGTTGATGGGGATGCCGTTGCCGTAGGCGTACACCAGGCCGCGGGCCAGCGCCAGCATGCCCAGGGTGACGATGAACGGCTCCAGGCCGCGGAAGGCCACCAGCCAGCCGTTGACCACGCCCACGGCGCCGCCGATCGCCAGCGCGACCAGCAGCGCCAGCAGCACCGACGGGCCGCCGAAGAGGCCGGCGGAGACGACGGCGGCCAGGCCCAGGGCCGAGCCGACGCTGATGTCGATGCCGCCGGTGAGCACCACGATCAGCTCCGCGAGCACGACGACGCCGATGATGGACATCTGCAGCAGCAGGTTGGTGAGGTTGGTCGCGCCCCAGAACACCGAGCCGCGCGTGATCGTGGCGACCAGCAGCAGGGCCACGAGGATGTACAGGGCGTACTGCCCCTTCACCCAGCTGCCGATGGCCCGTCCCCGTGAGTCGTCCTGCTCGTGGTGGTGCACGGCCGGTTGATCGGTGGTCGCAGTCATCGACGAGCTCCTCTGCTTGACGCGTGCGAGTCTGCTGGGCGGTGCGGCGCGGACCGCTCAGTCCTGGTGGGACAGCGCGGTGCGGATCAGGTCGTCGGTGCTGGCGTGCTCGGGGTCGAACTCCTGCACGATGCGCCCGTTGCGCATCACGAGGATGCGGTGGCACAGCGAGAGCAGCTCCTCGGCCTCGCTGGAGACCACCAGGACCGCCTTGCCGCGGGCGGCGAGGCCGTGGATGATCTCGTAGATGTTGGCCCGGGCGCCGACGTCGATGCCCTTGGTGGGTTCGTCCAGCACGACGAAGTCGGGGTCGGTCTCCAGCCACTTGGCGACGACGACCTTCTGCTGGTTGCCGCCGCTGAGCGAGCGGGTGTAGGTCTTCGTGCCCCCCTTGACCTGGAAGTCGTCGATCAGCTCGCGCACGCGCGACCTCTCCCGGCCGGCGTCGACGACGCCCGCCCTGGCCATCCGCGGCAGCACCACCAGGCTCATGTTCTGGCCGTTGTCGAAGTCCTTGACGAAACCCTCCAGCCTGCGGTCCTCGGTCAGGTAGGCGATCTGCCGCGAGAGCGCGGCCCGGGGGGAGTCCAGGTGCACCTGCTCACCGCGCACGGAGATGGTGCCGCCGGCGGCCTTGCGCTGACCGGTGATCGAGCGGGCGACCGAGGAGCGCCCGCTGCCGACGAGCCCGTACAGCCCGACGATCTCGCCGGCGTGGACGTCGAAGCTGACGCCGTGGGCGGCGCCGCCGTGCAGGTCGCGCACCGAGACCACCGGGACCGTGCCCTCCACCTGAGCCGGCGCCGGCCGGGCCAGCGCCTTCAGGGCCTGCCCGATCATCAGGGCGGTGACCTCGTCGGGGTCGGACTCGGCCGCGCGCAGCACCCGCACGAGCTTGCCGTTGCGCAGGACGGCGATGCGGTCGGCCATCGCGAACACCTCGTTGAGCCGGTGCGAGACGAAGATGATGCAGGTGCCCGCCTGCTTCTCGCGGCGCACCAGGTCGAGGATGTCCTTGAAGTGCTCCTCGCTCGTCGACGCCGTGGTCTCGTCCAGGATCATGATCTTGTGCTGGGTGACGGCGGCACGGCTCAGCGAGAGCATCTGCCGCTGGCCGGGACCGAGGTCGCCGGCGGACTGGCCCGGGCGCAGGTGGCCCAGCCCCACCTCCTGCAGCACCTGGCGCGTGCGCGCGCTGTTGGTGTCGGTCTTGCGCGCCCACGGGCGGATGTCCTTGCCCTGGCGCAGCTTGTAGAGCCAGACGTTCTCGCCGACGGTGAAGTCGTCGATGATGAGGGGTTCCTGGTGCATCATCAGCACCCCGGCCTGCTCGGCCTCGGCGGCGTTGCGCACCGGGTGCGGGTAGCCGGTCACCTCGATCTCACCGTCGGTGGGGGTCTCCACCCCGGCCAGCAGCTTGGCGAAGGTGGACTTGCCCGCCCCGTTGGCCCCGCAGACCGCGAGGACCTCACCGGCGAAGCCCTCCAGGTCCAGTCCGTCCAGGGCCTTCACGCCCGGGTAGTGCTTCTTGACGCCGCGCGCCCGGAAGGCCCTCTCGCCGTGCGCCGGCCCGGTGGCGTCGCGGTCGGTCTGCTGCGCTGTCGTCACGTCGGTGCCGCCCGTCGTCGTCGCGGTGCTGCGGGGACGGGCAGGGCCTCCACCCCCTGGGCAGGGCCCGCGGCGCTCGTCCTCGCCGGTGGTCGTACCGGAACGCTCCGGTGCGCGGGTACGTGCCGCACCCCTCCCTGGCGGACCCGCACTGGTTCGCGTGAGTCAGCATCCACCCGGACGGCTGAAGAATCCAGCGACTCGCAGCACTCCGTGGCCGCGTGTCCGCCGGGGGGCGCCGGGGGTCCTCGCGCAGCGGCACCACCCCCCCGGGGCACCGCCCGGAACTCACGGCGCCAGCGCCGCCGGCGGGTGCACCCGGGTGGCCAGGACCGCGATGTCGTCGGTGCCGGCCGGCTGCAGGCGCGCGATCAGCTCCTCGCACACCAGTTCCAGGGGCAGGTGCTGCAGCCCCTCACCCGCGCGCACCAGGCGCTGCAGCCCGTGCGTGAGGGACTCCCCCGCGCGCTCGACCAGCCCGTCGCTGTAGAGCACCAGGCTCGCCCCCACCGGCACCTCGGCGTAGGTGTCCGCCCGCGGCAGGTCCGCCACCCCCAGGGGCAGGTCCGCCTCGGCGTGCAGCAGCCGGGCGGGCGCGCCGGGCACCAGCAGCAGCGGCGGCAGGTGCCCGGCGCAGGAGAACTCCAGCCCCCAGCCCTCCTGCTCCGGCTGCAGGTGCGCGTACACCAGCGTGGCCACGTCGTCCGGGGCGAAGCGCTGCAGGACCCGGTCCAGGTGGGTCAGCACCTGCGAGGGCAGGTGCACCCGCTGCCCGGCGATCGCGCGCAGCTTGTGCCGGATCGCCGACATGCGGGTGGCCGCGTGCAGGTCGTGCCCGGCGACGTCGCCCAGGACCAGCGCGATGCCGTCGTCGACCAGGGTGAAGGCGTCGTACCAGTCCCCACCGACCTGCGAGAGGTCGTCGGCCGGTCGGTACAGCCCGTGCAGGTGCACGTCACCGATGCGCGCGGGCAGCTGCGGCAGCAGGGCGCGCTGCATCTGCTCGGCGCGGTGCTGCTCGCGCTGCAGCAGCCGGGCGGCGTCCACCGTGGCCGCGGCGCGGTCGGCCAGGTCGGCCACCAGGGCGAGGTCGTCGTCGTCGAAGGGCCAGGCGGCGTCGGTGCGCACCAGGGTGATCGCGCCCAGGGTGTGCCCGCGCACCCGCAGCGGCGCCACCACCGCCTGGCTGGCCCCCAGGCGGCGCATGAGCGCCACGCGCCGGTCCCAGCACTCGTCGTCCTCCTGCGCGGAGGTGCTCACCTCGCGCACGTGCTGCAGCGGCGCGCCGCGCAGCACCTGCGCCAGCGGGCTGCTCATCCGCGCGCTCAGCGCCGGCAGCGGCCCCAGCCCGGCGCGCAGCACCTCCTGCACGTCGGCGTCGCGGTGCACCAGCGCCACCCGCCGCGCCCGCACCCCGTCGTGCTCGAGCAGGTCCACCGCCACCCAGTGCGCCAGCTGCGGCACCACCCGCCGCGCGATCGTCCCCAGCGCGCCGTCCAGGTCCCCGGGGGCCTGCACCAGCACCTGCGAGACGTCGGCGAGCAGCTGCAGGCGCGCGCCAGCGGCCTCGGCCAGCGCCAGGCGCCGCTGCAGGTCCGCGACCTGCTCTCCACGCACGTCCTCGGCGCCGGCACCCCGAGCGCGACGCTGCTCGCGGCGGGCCGGTGCGGGCGCCGGTGCCGGCCCGCGTGCTGCGCCCGGACCGGGGGGCGTGCTGTCGTCGTCCATCCGGAGCTCCATCGGTCACGAGCCCGGTCCGCTTGAGCGCTGGTGCAGGAACGGCTCGAGCTGCTCCCGCCGGGCGCTGCCGGGTCCCGCGTCGAGCACCGCCGATCCGGTCCCGGTCGAGCGTCGGCCGTGCGCCGGTCCCTCAGCCGACCACGGGGGCGGAGGACGGCGCGGGGGACGGGTCCCGGGCGGTGCCGGTGCCGCGCAGGATCGAGGACATCTTCTTGCCCCGGGCCAGCTCGTCGACCAGCTTGTCCATCCAGCGGATCCGCTGCATCAGCGGGTCCTCGATCTCCTCCACCCGGTGACCGCAGATCACCCCGGTGATCTGCGCGGCGCGCGGGTTCACCTGCGGCGCCTGCGCGAAGAAGGTCTCCAGGTCCACGCCGTCGGCGAGGGCCCGGCGCAGACCCGCCTCGTCGTACCCGGTGAGCCAGCGGATGACGCGGTCCACCTCCTCCCGGCTGCGGCCCTTGCGCTCGGCCTTGAGCACGTACAGCGGGTGGATGTCGGCGAAGCTGGTGCCGAAGATGCGGTGTCGCGCCACGGTGCGCCTCCTGGGACGGCGTTGCGATCGCTCCCAGCATCGACGCGGGGCGCGGGGCGGTCAACGCGTGCGCGGCAAGGGGCGCGCGGGGCGTCCGGGACGTCCGGGGCGTCAGCCGTGCGGGACGTCCGGGGCGTCAGCCGTGCGGGAACAGGCGCCGAGGCACGCCCACGGCGTCGAAGAGGTGGTCGCGGGAGTCCTCCAGCGCCTGGCGCAGCCGCACCGGGTCCGCCTGGAGCAGGCGCCCGCGCCACTTGCGCACCGTGCCCGCGACGATGACCGTCTCGACGTTGGTGCGGTCCATGAGCGTGACCACCGCCCCGGGCACGTTGTTGAGCGGGGCCACGTTCAGCGCGGTGGCGTCCAGGACGACGATGTCGGCCTGCTTGCCGGGGCTGAGCGTGCCGGTCCTGGACCCCAGGCCCAGGTGCGCGGCGCCGTTCGCCGTGGCGAAGCGCAGCACGTCGCGCACGGTGAGCAGGTGCGGGGAACCCTCGGCCGGGACCGGGTAGGGGTTCGCCGAGCCCGGTTCCTCCTGCGCCAGGACCTGCTCGTTGACGAGCATGCGCTGCAACGTGAACGCCGAGCGCATCAGCGTGAAGGGGTCCGCCGACATCGTCGTCTCCACGTCCGAGCTGAGCGAGGGTTCCATCCCGAGCTGCTGCACCTTCAGGATCGGCGGGGTCCCGTGCCGCATGCTCATCTCGATCGGGAAGGCCAGCGAGACCTGCGCGCCGGCGTCGTGGAAGCGCTGCCAGGTCAGGTCCGACATGCCGGTCATGTGGATGAAGAGGTTGTCCGGCCCCACCCGCACCCCGCCGGCACCCCGGGCGATGGCGTCGTGGACCGCGCGCTGGCCGAAGGCGCCGACCGAGTGCGCGCTGATGCGCAGCCCCAGTTCGCGGGCGGTGGCCCACGAGCGGGTGTACACCTGCCGTCCCAGGTGCAGCTCACCACCCATGACCATGGTCACCAGCTGGTCCTCGGAGGAGAACCACTGGTCGCGGAGGCGGCGCGCGTCCTCGGGGTAGCGGGCCCCGGGACGGCCGTCGCCCTCGAAGAACCCGAAGGCGGCGCGCCGGCCGGTGTCGAACAGCGCCTGGACCGCCGCATCGCTGTGCTCCGGGGAGTGGTGGATCTGCGAGATGTCGTGCACGGTGGTGACCCCGGCGTCCAGCTGCGACAGGCCCGCGAACAGCTCGTTGACGTAGACGTCCTCGGGCCGGTACGCCGGGGCGAAGCGGCCCAGGACCTCCTCGGCGTAGTTCGGGTCCGCGCTGGGCGAGCCCGAGCCGTCGTCGATGAGCAGCCCGTCGGCCAGCTGCGCCCGCAGGGCCGTCTCGAACTGGTGGTGGTGGGTGTCGACGAAACCGGGCACGACGATGCGCCCGCGCACGTCGATCACCGCGGCGCCGGGGGCGGAGACGTCCGGGCGGACCTCCAGGATCCGCGTGCCCTCGACCAGGACGTCGGCCCGTTCGAAGTCACCGACCGCGGGGTCATGGACATCACCGCCCCGCCGCGCAGGACGTAGCGGCGCCCCGGGTCCCCGGTGCCCCGCGGCGGGCGTCCACCGCCGTGCGCGGCGGCCGGCTCGGCCGGCAGCAGGGTCGCGCCCCCGGCGGCGGCGAGCGCGGTGGAGGTGCCCAGGAACTCGCGGCGCCGGAGCCGGCGCCGGGGTTGCGCGGGTGCGGCGCCGCTGTGGTCGGGGCGGTTCCGGTCGTCGTCGCGGGTGCGGTGCACGGTGATCTCCCCGGGTGGTGTGATCGCGTCGTGTGGGGCGAGCGCCCGCTCGGCCCCGGGCGTGCGCCCGGGCGGCGGGGGGACCGGGCCGCGTGCTCGTGGTCGCGGCGCTGGTGGCCGCCGCCCCCGGCCACGTGAGCACCGTGCGGGCGGCCTTCCTCGACCTGCTGCACGAGGAGGAGCTGGAGCCGCTGAGCCGCGCGCTCGAGCGCGTCCGCGACG
>NZ_JAAALM010000139.1 GCF_009906395.1 Kineococcus indalonis | reverse complement strand
CCCTCACGCACGTCAAGAACGTACAAGACGGCCGGGCCCGGCCGTCTTGTACGTTCTTGACGTGCGTGAGGGGGCCGGGGGCGGCGGGGCCGGCGCGGTGCGCGGGCCGGCGCGCGAGCAGGTGCGCAGCTGGCGGCCCGCGGTGCCCGGGATCGCGGAGGTGCTGCACGCCCGCTTCACCCGGCACGCCTACCCGATGCACGTGCACGCCACCTGGACGGTGCTGCTCGTCGACGAGGGCGCCGTGCGCTACGACCTGGACCGCCGCCACCGCGGCGCGCTGGGCTCGGCGGTCACGCTGCTGCCCCCGCACGTGCCGCACGACGGGCGCGCGGCGACGGGCGCGGGGTTCCGCAAGCGGGTGCTGTACCTGGAGCCGGGGGCGCTGCCGGAGCGGCTGGCGGGCGCGGCCGTCGACGAGCCCGCGCTGCCCGACCCGGCCCTGCACCGCGCGGTCGCCGCGCTGCACGCGGCGCTGGCGCTGCCCGGGGAGGAGCTGGAGGCGGCCGGGCGGGCGGCGCTGCTGGTGGCGGAGCTGCACCGGCAGCTGGCCGGGCGCGCGCCGCTGCCGGTGCGCCGGGACGCGCCGCTGGCCGGGCGGCTGCGCGAGCTGCTCGACGCGCACGTCGTGCAGGGGCTGGCGCTGCGGCGCGCCGCCGAGGAGCTGGGCGCCGCCCCCGCGCACCTGGTGCGCTGCTTCGGCCGCGAGTTCGGGATGCCGCCGCACGCGTACCTGACGGCGCGGCGGGTGGACCTGGCGCGCGAGCTGCTGCTGGCGGGCCGGCGCCCGGCGGAGGCGGCGGTGCTGGCCGGCTTCCACGACCAGTCCCACCTGACGCGGCACTTCCGCCGGGTGCTGGGCGTGACCCCGGGGCGGTTCACCGCCTGAGCCGCCCCCGCGGGCCGGCGCCGGTGGGCGCTGGTGGGCACGTGCGGGCTCGTCAGGGACCTGCCGGGCGGGGCGAGCACGCCGCCGGTCGCGGGTGCGGCAGCGTGCGCGCGAGCCGTCGAGCACGGCGGTCCCGCAGGGCGGGCCGTCGGGAACCGGAGGAACCGTGAGCGCCACTGCGTCCGTCCCGTCCCGCCCGGGCGTCCTGCTGGACCCCGCCGCGACCTCGCGCACCCGCACCGCCCTGCTGGTGGCGGGCGGGGTGGCGCTGACCGCCGTGCTGGCGCAGGTGTCCGTGCCGGTGCCCGGCACGCCCGTGCCCGTCAGCGGCCAGACCCTCGCCGTCGTGCTGACCGCCGCCTGCCTGGGGCCGGTGCGCGGCGCGGCCGTGCAGGTGGCGTACCTGCTGAGCGCGCTGGCCGGGCTGCCCGTCTACGCCGACGGCGAGGGCGGACCCGCGGCGGTGTTCGGCCCCACCGGCGGCTACGTGGTGGGGTTCGTGCCCGCCGCCGTCCTCATCAGCCTGGCCGCCCGGCGCGGGGTGGACCGCGGCGTCGGGCGCGCGCTGCTGCTGTTCGCCGCCGGGCAGGGCGTCGTCTTCGCGGTGGGGGTGCCGTGGCTGGCGCTGAGCGCCGGGCTCTCGGCGTCCGGGGCGCTGCGCGCGGGATTCGTGCCGTTCGTCCCCGGCGGTCTGCTGAAGGCCGCGCTGGGGGCGGTGCTGGTGGCCGGGGCGTGGCGCCTGCTGGGCCGCCGGGCGGGCGCCGTCGGCGGTGCCCGCCCGGCGAGGTGAGGCTCCCGCGCGAGGATGGCGCCGTGAGCGCGAGCAGCGGGCCGGGGTCCCTCACCGACGTGCCCGGGGTGCGGGTGGGGCAGGTGACGCGCCGCGGCGGCGGCTGGCTGACCGGGGTGACGGTGGTGCTGCCCCCGCCGGGCGCGGTCGCGGGCGTGGACGTGCGCGGCGGCGGCCCGGGCACCCACGAGACGGACGCGCTGGACCCGCGCACCCTGGTGCCCACGGCGGACGCGGTGGTCCTCACCGGCGGCAGCGCCTACGGCCTGGTCACCGCCCACGGGGTGCAGCGCTGGTGCGCCGAGCACGAGCGCGGGTTCCGCGTGGGGCCGCGCCCGGGCGAGGTGGTGCCGATCGTGCCCGCGGCGGCGGTGTTCGACCTGGGCCGCGGCGGGGTGTTCACGCACCACCCCACCGAGGCGATGGGGTACGAGGCGGCGGTCGCGGCCGCCTCCCCCGCCGGCACGTCCGTGCAGCGCGGCGTGGTGGGCGCGGGCACCGGCGCGGTGGTGGGCCGGCGCTTCAAGGGCGGGGTGGGCACCGCCTCGGTGCGGGTGGGCGGCGCGGTCGTGGGCGCGCTCGCCGTCGTCAACGCGTTCGGGCTGCCGCTGGCACCGGGCGCCTCGCGCGGGGGGGCGGTGCCCGGCGAGCCGCTGGGCGGCGCGGGCGGAGACGCGGACACAGGCGCGGGCGCCGGCCCGGCGCTCAACACCACCCTCGTGTGCGTGGCCACGGACGCGGCGCTGGACCCCGCCGAGGCCTCCCGCACCGCGACCGCCGCGCACGACGGGCTGGCGCGGGCGCTGGACCCGGTGCACACCCTCTCCGACGGCGACACCGTCTTCACGCTCGCCACCGGCGCGGTGGCGCTGCCGGCGGCGCGGGCCGAGCGCGTGGTGGAGCTCGTGCGGTTGCAGGCCGCCGCGGCGGAGGCGGTGCGCCTGGCCGTGCTCGACGGGATCGCCTCGGCGGAACCCGTGGAGGTGGCCGGGACGCTCCTGCCGCGCTGGGAACCTTGACGCGCCACCGGGGACGGAGGATGGTCGAGGGCCACGCGCTGGGGGTGAGCCCGTGGAACCGTTCCTCCAACTGGACCCGGCCACGCTGTCGGTCTGGTACAACCCGCTGCCCGAACCGCAGGCCGCCGACGGCGTCTTCGGTGACGTCGCCGGCCTGGCCCTGCGCGGCCACCACGCCGACGCGGCCGGTGCGGTCCGGGATCTCGAGGGAACCCCTTACCACGCGCGCGCCGCTCACGTCCTGAGCGCGGTGTGGCACGAGCAGCGCCACTTCGTGGACCTGCTCCTGACCTGCTACGGGCAGGCGACACTGCGCCAGTACTGGTCGGTGGCGGTGAACCTCGGCTCCACCCTGCGGGCAGCTCGCGCCGCCGGGACGCTGGTCCTGCCGGTCACCGCCTACTCCGACCCGCTGCGCAGCACCCTCCTCGGGGCCAGGGACCCCGACCTGAGGCAGGTCGGCGCGGACGCGCGGAACAGGCGGCGGGCGGCGGGGGCGGACGAGGCGTCCACCACGCCACCGGGTCAGCCGCCGATCTCCGTGGGCGGGCGGGCGCAACTGGAAGCGCTGGGTTACCTGCACCAGATGGCGGCGTTGCAGACGTTCGGGATGGAGACGGCCGAGCGGGTCCAGGGCGACCTGCCCGACCTGGACCGCGTGCGCAGGGAGTACCAGTGGGCGTTGTTCCTCGGCCTCGCCCTGGGGTTCCACCCTGCCGACGCGGTGTCGGAGCAGCAGGCCACGGTGCTCGTCCCCCCCGTCGCGGCGGTGCTCTACGCGAGCTTGATGGTGCGCCGCTACGGGCAGGACCAGACGGCCGACGGGAGCAGCTACCTCGCCGTACGACGTCTCGACGCCCTCGTGGCGCACTTCCGCACCACCAGCGACCTGCACGACGCCACGACGTCGGAGGAGGCGTGGGCGACGGTGGACGGTGCGTGCCGCACCCTCTTCGGCAGGAGCGCCACCGAGGAACTGCTGGCGGACCTCGAGCACCAGGAGAGGTTCTGCTCCACCGCCCGGGACCACCTCGGCGCGGAGAGCCCCGTGGCGGCGCAGTCGGAGGTCGGCCTCGACGCGCGCCGCCGGCTGGTCGCGATGTTCCTGGAGGACCCCGCCCTGCTCCTGGCCCCCGACAGGTTCTTCGAGCTGACGGGAGCCGTGGCACCGGTCCCCGTGTTCACGTGCCCGAGCGGGTTCACCGGGGTCGAGGAGGGGTGGACGTCCTTGTGGGACCGCGGCAGCGGCAACGTGCTCCCGGACTGGTGCTGGGCGAAGGCTCCCCTGGCCGAGGTCGGTTCGCACGGTCGCGTCGACGTCATCGGCGACCCCGCGGAGTGGGCCTTGATGACGACCACGGTCATGCCCGTCGTGAAGCTGCTCCTGAGCGGCCGGGCGCAGCAGGCGGTCCTGGCTCCGGAGGTCCGGCACGCCGAGGACGTGCTCCTGCAGCAGGGGGTCCGGTTGCGGTTCGACCCCTTGTTCACCCAGCCGCGCCGGCCGCAGAGCGCGCAGACGTACTGGTACTTCAGCGACCGGGAGGAAGCGGTGTGCGACAAGTGCTCGTCGGTGATCCCGAGGGGTGGGGGCAAGTACGTCAACGGATCCACCTTCAGGAGCAACGAGGCCATCCGGACCTGGGTGCGCGAGGGGTACGGCGGAGGGCCGGTGGCGGCGTACCAGTTCGACAGGGACTGGAGCTCCTGGCTCGTGTGCGACCCCTGCGCTCGGGAGGTCTCGAGGGTCGTGGACGACGGTGGTCCGGAACTGGAGCGGCGAGCATGAGCCGGGCCGTCTACGTCGTCGGGCCCGCGGCGCTGGTCGAGCCGTTGTCCGGCCGGGGGGAGCGCCTCGCCGGTGTCGAGCTGACGGTGGTGGAGGACCTGAGCGGCCTGTCGGGCGGGCTGGACGCACCCTTCAACGAGAAGTCGGCGGCGGTCCTCATGGCCGTCACCGCCCTGCTGGGGACCGCGACGGCGGCGATCGGCCTCGCGGACACCCTGGTGGAGAGCACCAGGAGCAGCACGCAGGACCAGGAGCTCGTCATCGTGGACGTGGCGACGGGTCGCCGGATCGGGACGGTGCACGGCGGGAGCCGACCGGAGGACGTCACCGCCGTCCTGAACGGCGCCACAGCCCTGCCCTGAGGCGGGGCCGCGGCCGTTCAAGGCGCGGACCCGGCCCGCCGCCGCACCCACGCCAGCAGCGCCTCGCCCTGCACGCGCTGGAACTCCCGCACCGTCGGCAGCCCCGGCGGCGCGGGCCGGCGGGCGCCGTCCAGGAAGAAGGCGGCGAAACCGGCCAGCGCGGCGGTGAGGTCGTCCGGGTCGGCGTCGCGGGTCGTCGGCGCCCGCGCCAGGAGGGCGTCGGCGTCGTGCCCGCCGTGCCGCTCGACCTCCACGAGCAGCAGCAGGGCGTCCAGCCACGCCGGTCCGCGGCAGGCGTGCGGCCAGTCCACGAGCACCGCACCGCGCGCGGTGAGCAGGACGTTGTCGGCGCGCAGGTCCAGGTGCACGAGGGTGTCGCCGCGCAGCGCGGCCGCCCCGCGGCGGGCCAGGGCCCGCAGCTCCTCCATCCCGTCAAGGGGCACGCCGTCGGCGGCGAGGCGCTCGAAGCCGGCGAAGTCGTCGCGCA
The DNA here is from genome assembly GCF_009906395.1 of Kineococcus indalonis. Classification (GTDB taxonomy): domain Bacteria; phylum Actinomycetota; class Actinomycetes; order Actinomycetales; family Kineococcaceae; genus Kineococcus; species Kineococcus indalonis. The sequence goes on along the minus strand of NZ_JAAALM010000139.1, from coordinate 3,019 downwards.
GCTCGTCGGCGGCCGCGGGCAGCTCGGGCACCGGGCAGGGCGTGGCGCCCCGGGCGAGCGCGTCCAGGGCGCGCAGGACGGCGTCGACGTCGGCGCGGCGCCAGGGCAGCGGCGGCTGGTGCCCGTCGACCTCCTCCAGCACCAGCGCGACCCACGCGCCGTCGTCGTGGACCCCCAGCAGCCGCGGCGCGGGCAGCGACGGGGGCAGCGCCGCGCTGACGCGCCCCTCGCGGCGGTGCAGGGCGGCGCTGTGCGGGTTCTGCGCGGCGCTGGCGACCTTGACGAACGCGCGGCGCCCGGTGGCGGTGAGCACCCGGTCCGCGGAGCCGGGGGAGAAGCCGCCCGCCTGGGAGTCGGCGCGCACGACGGGCGCGCCGAGGACGTCCTGCACGCCGGCGCGCACGTGCGGCGGCAGGTCCTCCCACCGCAGCCTGCTGCCCCCTGACCCCTGCACCGTCCCAGGCTGGCAGGGGTGCGGGAGCGGTTCCACGGGTTTGCCGGACGGGTCGCGGCGAGCGGCGGACGCGCGCGATGGACCCCTCCTAGGCTGGCGGCCGTGCCGTCCGCGCCGCCGGCGCCGCTGCTCGCCGCGAAGCTGTCACCGCCGCCGGTGCCCGCGGCGGTGCTGGCGCGCCCGCACCTGCTGGCGCGGCTGGACGCGGCGGTGGGTGCCCCGGTGACGGTCGTGGTGGCCGGGGCGGGGTGGGGCAAGTCGACGCTGCTGAGCGGGTGGGCGCGCGGCACCACGGCGGTGCGGGCGGTGGCGTGGTTGTCGCTGGACCGCCGCGACGACGACCCGGCGCGGTTCTGGACGTACGTGGCGCGCGCCCTGGGACCCGTGGTCCCGCGGGCGGCCGAGCGCGCGGCGGCGGCCCTGGGCGTGCCGGGGGTGGACCCGCTGGAGGTGGCGGTGCCCGAGCTGCTGGACGGGCTGGCCCGCACCGCCCCGCGCACCGCCCTCGTCCTGGACGACGTGCACGCGGTCACCGAGCGGCGCGTGCTGGAGGGCCTGGAGCTGTTCGCGGAGAACCTGCCGCCCGGCGCGGCGCTCGTGCTGGCCTCGCGCGGGGAGCCGGCGCTGCCCCTGCCGCGGCTGCGCGCGCGGCGGCTGCTGAGCGAGGTGGGCCCGCGTCAGCTGCGCTTCGGCGACGCGGAGGCCCGCGACCTCCTCCGCGTCCTGGGGGTGCCCGCCACCGCGGAGGACGCCGGGGACGCCGGGGACGCCCGCGCGGTGCGGGACCTGCTCGCCGCGGTGGAGGGGTGGCCGGCGGGCCTGGTGCTGGGCGCGGCGGCGCTGCGGGAGGGCCGGCGCGTGCCGCGGGGTTCGTGGCCCGGGCAGGAGCGGGCGGTGGAGTTCCTGATCGCGGAGGTCCTCGCCGGGCAGGACGCGCAGCGCCGCGACCTCCTGCTGCGCGCGGCGGTGCTGGGCACCGTGTGCGGGGCGCTGTGCGACGAGGTGCTGCGGCGCAGCGGGTCCGGGGCCGCGCTGAGCGCCCTGGAGCGCGAGGGGGTGTTCCTGTCAGCGCTCGGTGCGGGCGGTGCCGGCGGTGCGGGCGGTGCTGGCGGTGCTGGCGGTGACGGCCCCTGGTTCCGGTTCCACCGGGTGTTCCGCGCGGCGCTGGTGCGCGAGCTGGGCGACGCCGCCGAGGCCGACCGGTTGCGCGCTCGCGCGGCCGGGTGGTTCCTGGGGCGCGGCCTGGTCGAGGAGGCGGTGCGGGTGCTGCTGGAGGCCGGCGCGCACGACGCGGCCGCGCGGGTGCTCGTCGAGCGCGCCGGGGACTTCCTGCGCAGCGGGGACGTGGGCACCCACCTGCGCCTGGGCGAGCGGGTCGACGAGGCGGTGCTGGCCCGCACGCCCGCCCTGGCGCTGTCGCTGGCGTGGGCGGCGGGGCGCGCGGGGCAGCGCGAGCGCGTGCCCCGGCTGCTGGACCTGGCCGAGGCCGCGCCGGCGGGTACCTCCCCCGGGTCCCGCTTCCCCGGGTTCCGCTCGGCCGCGGGGGCGGCGGCGGCGCTGCGGTCGGTGTACGGCACCGACGGGCGCGACGCGGACCCGGTGCTGCGCGAGGCGCGGCGCGCGGTCGCGGAGGAGACCGACGAGCACCTGCCGGGGTGGGTGGTGGCGCACGTGGCCCTCGGCGGGGCGCTGCTGGCGCACGGGCACGACGCCCGCGAGGCGCTGCGCCGCGCGTGGGACGCCCCCGCCGCCGCGCTGCTGCCGGCGGTGTCGCAGCTGGAGACGGCGGGGGTGCTGGCCTGGGCGCTGGCCCAGCACCTGACCGGGCCGGACGGAACGGACGCGGCGCACGGGCCGGACGCGGCGGGGCGCGCGGAGCTGACCCGCCTGCTGCGCGCCACGGCGGCCGGGGCCGCCGAGCTGGAGGAGGCGCTGGGGCGGGCGGCCTCGACCGCGGTGTCCCTGCGGCACGGGGCGGCCGGGCTGCTGGCCCTGGCCGAGGGGCGCCCGGCGGCCGCGCTGACCGCGCTGCGCCGGGCCGCGGACCTGGTGACGGTGCAGGTGCACCCCGCCCTGGCGGCGCTGGTGCTGACGGCGGCGGCGGAGGCGGAGGTCGCGCACGGCGAGGTGCGGCTGGCGCGCGCGGACGCCGAGCAGGCGCGCGCCGCGCTCGCGGAGGCACCGGCGCCCGCCGCGCCGGCCCGGCTGGAGGCGGTGGAGCGCGTGTGCGCGCGCACCGCGGCGGCGCGGGCGCGCCCGGTGCTCGGCGAGGTGCTCACCGACCGGGAGCTGACGCTGCTGCGGGCGCTGCGCGGACCGCTGAGCCAGCGCGAGATCGGCCGCGAGCTGCACCTGTCGGTGAACACGGTGAAGGGGTACGCCAAGAGCCTGTACCGCAAGCTCGACGTCGTCTCGCGCGCCGAGGCCGTCGCGGTGGGCCGCGACCTGGGCCTGTGCTGACCCCCGCGCCGGCGACCACCCGGGGTGCTCTCGCACCGGGGTGGTGCGCGAGCACCCCGCCGGCGCGGACGGTGCGCACCGTGACCGACACCGCAGCCCCTCCCC
>NZ_JAAALM010000138.1 GCF_009906395.1 Kineococcus indalonis | reverse complement strand
GGTGCTGCCGCCGCCGGGGCCGCTCACCGGCGTCTCGCGGCCCCGGCGGCGGCAGCACCGACTGGCGCGCCCTCGCCGAGCGCGGGCCGGCCACCGCCGTGCTGTCCGGCACCGTCGTCACCTGGGCCTCCGCGACCGCCTGCGCCCTCGTGGGCGTCGCGCCGGGCCGGCTCGCGGGGCGCGACGCCCTGGAGCTGCTGCGCTCCGCGGACCGCTCGCGGGCGCGGCGCGCGCTGGAGGTGGTCCGGCGCCGCCCGGAGGCCGCGCGCACCCCGCTGCGGGTGCGCCTGAGCAGCTCGCGCAGCCGGCGGCTGGAGGTGTCGGTGCAGCCCCTGGGCGGCGGGCGCCTGCTCGTCGCGGCCTGGGACGTCACCGCGCGCGCGCGCCGCGAGCGCGAGCTGCGGCACCGCGCGGGTCACGACGGGCTGACGGGCCTGCCCAACAGGGCGCTGCTGGCCGACCGCTGGGAGAGCAGCCGCGCCCGCGCCCGCCCCGGCGCCCCCGGCGCGCCCGGCCGGGGCGCCTTCGTGCTGGTGTGCGACGTCGACGGGCTCAAGGAGGTCAACGACGTGCACGGCCACGCCGCCGGCGACCGGGTGCTGCAGGAGGTGGCGCGCGCCCTGAGCGCGCACGTGCGCCCCGGCGACACGGTGGCGCGCACCGGCGGCGACGAGTTCGTCGTCCTCGTCGAGCAGGCCCGCGCCGAGGACGTCGAGCGGCTGGCCGACCGCCTGCGCGAGGGCGCGGCGCCGGGGGCCGGCGCGCGGCTGTCGGTGGGCTGGGCGGCGGACTCCCCCTCCCGCTCCCCGTCGTCCGTGCTGGCCGAGGCCGACGCGCGCATGTACGCCGACAAGCGCGCCGCGCGCTCGGTGCGGGGGGCGGGCGTGCCCGCGCCCCGCACCGAGCCGCACGACCCCGCCGACCCGCTCAGCGGCGTGGAGCGGTGAGCTCGCGCACCTGCGCGTAGCGCTCGCGCACGGCCGGCTGCGGGTCCGCCTCGAACGTCTCCACGGCCCCGCCCAGCGACCACTCCGGCGGCTCCGCCCCGCCGGCGAGCACCCAGGCCGCCTGCCGCGCCGCGCCGTCGGCCACGTACTCCCCCGGCGGGGGCACCGCGACCGGGCGCCCCAGCACCGCCGGGGCCAGGCGGCGCACCGCCTCGGAGCGGGCGCCGCCGCCGACCAGCAGCACCCGGTGCACCGGCACGCCCTGCGCGACGAGGGCGTCCAGGCCGTCGGCGAGCCCGCACAGCAGCCCCTCCACGGCCGCGCGGGCCAGGTGGGCGGGGGTGGAGGTCTCCAGCGTCAGCCCGTGCAGGGCGCCGGTGGCGTCGGGGCGCACCGGGGTGCGCTCGCCCTCCAGGTAGGGCACCAGCACCAGCCCGCCGGCGCCGGGCGGGGCGCTGAGCGCCAGCCGGGACAGCTCGGCGTGGTCCACGCCGAGCAGGCGGGCGGCGGCGTCCAGCACGCGGGCGGCGTTGAGCGTGCACACCAGCGGCAGGTGCCGGCCGGTGGCGTCGGCGAAGCCGGCCACGGCGCCGGTGGGGTCGTGGGTGGCGACGTCGCTGACGGCGCTGACCACGCCGGAGGTGCCGATGGAGACCACGACGTCGCCGGGGCGGGCGCCCACGCCCAGCGCGGCGGCCATGTTGTCGCCGGTGCCCGGGCCCAGCACCGCCCCGCGGCTGAGCCGCACCGCGCTGCGCCCGGCCTCCTCGGCCGGGCCCAGCACGCGCGGCAGCCGCGGCCGGGCGCCGAAGGCGCGCTCGAGCAGGTCGGGGCGGTACTCGCCGGTGGCGGCGGAGTAGTAGCCGGTGCCGCTGGCGTCGCCGCGGTCGGTGACCAGCTCGGCCCCGGCGGCGGCGCCGCCGGCCAGGCGGTGGGTCAGCCAGTCGTGCGGCAGGCACACGGCGGCGGTGCGGGCGGCCGCCTCCGGCTCGTGCTCGGCCACCCAGCGCAGCTTGGTGACGGTCAGCGAGGCCACCAGGACGCTGCCGACCTGCTCGGCCCAGGCGCGCTCGCCGCCCAGCTCGGCGGTGAGGTCCTGCGCGGCGCCGGCGGAGCGGCCGTCGTTCCACAGCAGCGCCGGGCGCACCACCGCGCCGCCCTCGTCGAGCAGGACGGAGCCGTGCTGCTGGGCGCCCACGGCGAGGGCGTCGACGTCGGCCAGGCCGCCGGCGTCGGCGGCGGCGGCCTCCAGCGCCTCCCACCAGCGCCGGGGGTCGACCTCGGTGCCCTCCGGGTGCGCGGCGCGCCCGGAGCGCACCGGGCGGCCGGTGGCGGCCTCCCGCACGACGACCTTGCAGGACTGCGTCGAGGAGTCGATGCCCGCCACGAGGGGGCTGCGCTGCGCCATGGGGGCCATGCAACACCACGCACCGCAGCGGCCGGCGTCCCCGGGCTCCCCCGTCCGGGCGCGCGGTGCGCCGACCGGGATGCCGGAAGGTCTGGCGAGCCTGTACGGTTGGCACCACGGAGAGATGACAGCTACTCCGGGGCCCTCTCAGCGGCCCCGGCCGACGCGCGAGGGGGTCGACGCCATGGGGCGCGGCCGTCAGAAGGCCAAGCAGACCAAGGTCGCTCGGCAGCTGAAGTACTTCAGTCCTCAGACTGACTACAACGCGCTGCAACGCGAGCTGCACGGTCCTGACCCGTTCCGTCCGACCACCGGGCGTTCCGACGCCACGGAGGCACCGGAGCCGGACGAGGACGAGGTGGAAGAGGACACCGAGGACTGGTCTCGCTACTCCGCCACGGACGACTACGAGGACTGGGCGACCAAGCGTCGCGCCTGACCTCGCGTCCCGGGCAGCCCCCGGGTGCGCAGCACCCGGAGGTCGTCCACCCGGCGCCCCCACGGGCCGGGGACGAGCCCGCACCACCAGCAGGACGCACCACCAGCAGGACGCAGGCACGGGGGCGTGGCACCGCCCCGGGGACCGCTCACCAGCCCTGGTGAGACCCCTGGAGCAGTGCGACGCCCCCTGCCACGCCCTTGCCGTTGCTGTCCCCGTCGTCGTCCCGGCGCGCGCGCACGCCGCCGCACACCCACGCGGGGATGCCCGCGGACTCCACCGAGGCCACCACGGCGTCCGCGGACCCCGGGGCCACCACCGCGATCATGCCCACGCCCAGGTTCAGGGTGCGCTCGAGGTCGTCCGCGGGCACCCGCCCCAGGTCGCGCACCAGCGAGAACACCGCGCCGGGGGTCCAGGTGGCCCGGTCGACCTCGGCGGTGACGTGCGTGGGCAGGCAGCGCGCGAGGTTGGCGGCCAGCCCGCCGCCGGTGACGTGGCTCATGGCGTGCACGCCGCCGGTGGCCAGGGTGGCCAGCGCGGGGCGGGCGTAGATGCGGGTGGGTTCCAGCAGCTCCTCGCCCAGGGTGCGGCCGAACTCCGCCACGTGCCGGTCGTAGGCCCAGCCGGCGTCGGCGAACACGCGGCGCACCAGCGAGTAGCCGTTGGAGTGCAGGCCCGAGGAGGCCATGGCCACCAGCACGTCGCCCTCGCGCACGCGCTCGGCGCCGAGCAGCTCGTCCGCCTCGACGACCCCGGTGACCGCGCCGGCCACGTCGTACTCGTCGGGGCCCAGCAGGCCCGGGTGCTCGGCGGTCTCGCCGCCGACGAGGGCCACGCCGGCCTCCTCGCACGCGCGGGCGATGCCGGCGACGATCCCGGCCATGCGCTCGGGCACCACGCGGCCGCAGGCGACGTAGTCGGTCATGAACAGCGGCGTGGCGCCGCACACGACGACGTCGTCGACGACCATGCCGACGAGGTCGGCGCCGATGGTGTCGTGCTTGTCCACGGCCTGCGCCACGGCGACCTTGGTGCCCACGCCGTCGGTGCTGGTGGCCAGCAGCGGGCGGCGGTAGCCCTTCAGGGCGCTGACGTCGTACAGGCCGGCGAAACCGCCGAAGCCGCCGACGACGTCGGGGCCGTGGGTGCGGGCGACGGAGGCCTTCATCAGCTCGACGGCGCGGTCGCCGGCGACGACGTCGACGCCGGCGGAGGCGTAGGTGGTGCCGGTCACCGGCGGGCTCCCGAGTGGTGCGCGTGCGAGGGCACGGGGGTGATGGGCAGCAGCGCCTTGTCCATGGCGTGGTCGCCCAGGCGCTGCAGGTCGGGCACGGGCACCGGGTAGGTGCCGGTGAAGCAGGCCGTGCACAGCCGCTCGGCGGGCTGGTCGGTGGCCGCGATCATGCCCTCGTCGGAGATGTAGCCGAGGGAGTCCGCGCCGATGCTGCGGCGCACCTCGTCCACGCCGAGGCCGGTGGCGATGAGCTCGGCGCGGGTGGCGAAGTCGATGCCGTAGAAGCAGGGCCAGCGCACCGGCGGGGAGGAGATGCGCACGTGGACCTCGGCGGCGCCGGCCTCGCGCAGCATGCGGATCAGGGCCCGCTGGGTGTTGCCGCGCACGATGGAGTCGTCGACCACGATCAGCCGCTTGCCCTGCACGACGTGCTTGAGCGGGTTGAGCTTCAGGCGGATGCCGAGCTGGCGGATCGTCTGGCTGGGCTGGATGAAGGTGCGCCCCACGTAGGAGTTCTTCACCAGGCCCTGCCCGTAGGGGATGCCGGACTCCTCGGCGTAGCCGATGGCCGCGGGGGTGCCGGACTCCGGGGTGGGGATGACGAGGTCGGCCTCGACGGGGTGCTCGCGGGCCAGGGTGCGGCCCATCTCGACGCGGGCCTCCTGCACGACCTTGCCGCTGATGGTGGTGTCGGGGCGGGCGAGGTAGACGTACTCGAAGACGCAGCCCTTGGGCCTGGCCTCGGCGAAGCGGCTGCTGCGCAGGCCGTCGGCGTCGATGGCGATGAGCTCGCCGGGCTCGACCTCGCGCACGGCGCTGGCCCCGACGATGTCCAGGGCGGCGGTCTCGGAGGCGACGACCCAGCCGCGCTCGAGGCGGCCGAGCACGAGCGGGCGGATGCCCTGCGGGTCGCGCGCGGCGTACAGGGTGCGCTCGTCCATGAAGACGAGGCTGAAGGCGCCCTCGACGTGCGGGAGCACCTCCAGGGCCGTGGCCTCCAGCGTGTGGTCGGGGTCCCCGGCGAACAGCGCGGTGATCAGCGCGGTGTCGGTGGTGTTGCCGCGGGCGATCTCACCGCCGGAGCCGGGGCGCGCGCCGGCGCGCTCGGGGTAGCGCTCGGCGATGAGCTCGCGCAGGCGGAAGGCGTTGGTGAGGTTGCCGTTGTGGGCCAGGGCGACGGTGCCGCCGGCGGTGGCGCCGAGGGTGGGCTGGGCGTTCTGCCAGCCCGCTCCGCCGGCGGTGGAGTAGCGGGTGTGGCCGACGGCGATGTGCCCCTGCAGGGACTCCAGGGCGGCCTCGTCGAAGACCTGCGGGACGAGCCCGGTGTCCTTGAAGACGAGGATCTGCTCGCCGTTGCTGACGGCGATGCCGGCGGCCTCCTGCCCCCGGTGCTGCAGGGCGTACAGGCCGTAGAAGGTGAGCTTGGAGACTTCCTCGCCGGGGGCCCAGACCCCGAAGACGCCGCAGGCGTCCTGGGGGCCCTTCTCACCGGGCATGAGGTCGTGGTTCAGACGTCCGTCACCGCGGGCCACGCCCCGAGTGTGGCACACCCCTGCCAGGGCGACGCAGTCGTGCTCGCCCGCGCGGGCTCAGCGGCGCCCGGCGCGCCGGGGCCGCCCGCTGGCGCGGTCGACCAGGACGGCCACCAGGCCGCCCAGCAGGGCGCCCACGACGCCCAGGACGACGAACAGGTACCCGAACAGGGCTCGCTGGGAGTACCCGCCGCTGGGCGGGGTGAGCACGGCGACGACCGCGGCGGCGAGGAGGGCGACGACGACGCCGGCGAGCACGAAGGCGCGGTAGCGCGGGGCGCGCCGGCGCGTGACCTGCACCAGGCGGGTGCGCCCCTGCTCCCCGCGCTGGTCGGCGGGCTGGTCGGCGGGCCCGGCGGCGGCGCTCGCGGCGGGCTGCCCGGCGGGCTCGGCGGGGTGCTGGGGGTCCCGGGCTGCCGGCTCCTGCTCGCTCACCCCCGCCACGGTACGCGGCCCGCTCACGCGCCCGTCCCGGCCACCGGCAGCAGCTCGCCGAGGTCGGCGCGCTCGCCGCTGGCGCGCACCCGCCCGGCCGCGCGCGCCTGCGCGAACGCCAGGCGGCCGGTGGCCAGCTCCAGCCACGTCAGCGCGTCGGTCTCCACCACCGCCGGCGGGGTGCCGCGGGTGTGCCGCGGGCCGGCGACCACCTGCACGGCGGCGAAGGGCGGCACCCGCACCTCCACGCTGCCGCCGGGGTGGCGCGCGGCGAGCTCCTCGAGGGTGTAGCGCACGGCGGCGGCCAGGTCCGGGCGCGCGGGGGCGCTGCCGGCGTCCAGGGACTCCAGCGCGGCGCGCAGCGCGGCGCGGCCCTGCGCGGGGTCGGTGCGGCGGCGGGGTGGCACCGGCCCACCGTGCCACCGCCGCCGCGCCCGCGCACCGGCGCCCCGGGTCGCGCTCAGCACTCGGGGACGTTGACCCCCACCGCCGCCGGTGCGCCCCGGGCGCCCACCACGGTCAGGGCCAGGCCGCCGCGGGAGGTCTCCTTGTACTCCGCGCGCATGTGCGCGCCGGTGGCGCGCATCGTGCGCAGGGCGGTGTCGAGGCTGACGACGTGGGTGCCGTCGCCGCGCAGCGCGGTGCGGGCGGCGTGGATGGCGGTGGTGGCGCCCACGGCGTTGCGCTCGATGCAGGGGATCTGCACGAGGCCGCCGACGGGGTCGCAGGTCAGGCCCAGGTGGTGCTCGACCGCGATCTCGGCGGCGTTCTCCACCTGCTCGGGGGTGCCGCCGAGGACCTCGGCGAGCCCGGCGGCGGCCATGGCGCTGGCGGAGCCGACCTCCCCCTGGCAGCCGACCTCGGCGCCGGAGATGGAACCGGTCTCCTTCAGGACGGTGCCGACGCCGCCGGCGGCGAGCAGGAAGCGGATCGTGCCGGCGTCGTCGGCGCCGGGCACGAAGCGGCGGTGGAAGTGCGCGACGGCGGGCACGATGCCTGCGGCGCCGTTGGTGGGGGCGGTGACGACGCGCCCGCCGGCGGCGTTCTCCTCGTTGACGGCCAGGGCGAACAGGCTCACCCAGTCCATGGCGTGCAGGACGTCGCGGTGGGCGCCGCCCTCCTCGGCCAGCAGCTGCCGGTGCAGGCGCGGGGCGCGGCGGCGCACGCCCAGCCCGCCGGGCAGCACGCCGTCGGTGGCCAGGCCGCGGCGCACGCAGGCGGCCATGGCCTCGAACACCGCCAGCAGCCCGGCGTCGACCTCGGCGGGGGTGCGGCGGTGCTCCTCGTTGCGGCGCACCAGGTCCGCCACGCCCAGGCCGGTGCGCCGGCACTGCTCGAGCAGCTCGTCGCCGGTGCGGAAGGGGTGCGGGACGTCGTGCTCCCCCGCGCCCCGCTGCCCCGCGCCGCCGGCGGCGTCCAGGGCGGCGTCCAGGGGGTCCTCGCGCACGAAGCCGCCGCCGACGGAGTAGGAGGTGCGCCGCGCCAGGACGCCGCCGGCGGCGTCCAGGGCGGTGAAGACCATGCCGTTGGGGTGCGCCGGCAGCGCCTCGGGCAGCAGCCGCACGTCGGCGGCCGCGTCGAAGGGCACCGGGTGCCGGCCCAGCAGGGGCAGCTCGCGGCGGTCGGCGACCTGCTGCAGCAGGGCGGGCACGGCGTCGGGGTCGACGTCCTCGGGGCGCTGGCCGCTCAGGCCCAGGACGACGGCGCGGTCGGAGCCGTGGCCGCGGCCGGTGGCGCCCAGGGACCCGTGCAGGTCCACCCGCACGCCCGCGACGCGCTCCAGGGCCCCGCCCGCGGCCAGCTCCTGCGCGAAGCGCAGCGCGGCGCGCATGGGCCCGACGGTGTGCGAGCTGGAGGGGCCGATGCCGATGGAGAACATGTCGAAGACGCTGAGCGCCACGGGGCTCACCGCGCCCGTCGGTAGAAGGGCAGCTCGACCACCTCGGCGGCCTCGGCGCGCCCGCGCACGTCGACGGCCAGGGCGGTGCCCACCCGCGCCAGGTCCGCCTCGACGTAGGCCATGGCCACCGGGTGCCCCAGGGTCGGCGAGAGCGCGCCGCTGGTGACGGTGCCCACGGCCCGGCCCTCGTGCAGCACGGGGTAGCCCTCGCGCCCGGCGCGCCGGCCGCTGCCGCGCAGGCCGACCAGGGCGCGCTCGGGGGTGCGCTGCGCCAGGCGCTCCAGGGCGGCGCGGCCGGTGAAGCCCTCGGGCTTGTCGAGCTTGACGACGCGGCCGAGGCCGGCGGTGTAGGGGTCCACGTCGCGGGTCAGCTCGTGCCCGTACAGCGGCATCCCGGCCTCCAGGCGCAGGGTGTCGCGGCAGGCCAGCCCGCAGGGCACGGCGTCGTGGGCGCGCCCGGCGCTCAGCAGCGCCTCCCAGGCGGCGGGGGCGTGCTCGACGGGCAGGACCACCTCGAAGCCGTCCTCGCCGGTGTAGCCGGTG